>NZ_JACDUS010000008.1 GCF_013761005.1 Desulfosalsimonas propionicica | reverse complement strand
CATTCTCGGGCCGCCGCCGGTCCGACCGATGTGCTTGAGTCTTCGATCAACTATCTGGGAATTTCAGTCTATCCCGGCATCTACCGGATGACCCATAAAAAATACTTGTGTTTTTTCTGCCATGACGCTTAATTCTCCAGCTTAATCCACTCAATGTGCTTATACGAGAATATAAGGAAAGAGCATTTAAGGCAAGCGTAACCTCAAATGCCGATCAGGACACAAACGGGTCACACCATTTTTAATTAAAGATGTGGAAGGGTTAAACCAAGGTGTAACCTTGTGACCCTTGTAACTTCAAAAATCCAAAATTTTATTTTCCACTCTCATACCAGTCATGGCAAATAGCTTTCATGCTCTATTCGTGACCGGCTTGGCGGAAAATATCCGGGGCAAATTACCGGGATCTTTTAGTGCCGAACCGCACAGAAACCGCCGGGCTTAAAACCTCAAAGAAATGCCGAATATTTTTGTGAAACCAAACAGAAATTACCGGCCAGAAACCTTGGAAAAAATTACCGCTGTTTTCTGTCCGGCCGAACAGAAATAGCCTGGCAAAAAACTGAACTGTTTTTTCTCCCAATCCCAACAGAAATTTCCGCCCTCGAATCTTTAAAGAAGGCCCAGGAGTTTTCTATGGAAGCGGGCAGAAATGGACCAGGGTAAAACCGCCGACCGAACCGGCGGGGATAATAGCCCGGCATTGCATGAACCGAAATCGTTTAATCTTGGGCCGCTCAGCGATCCGCTGCGCAACCGTCAAGGGGGAACCCCTGAAAAGAAAGGAAGGTGTGACCTCAAACGCCGATCAGGTCAAATGCGGGTCACACACTTTTTATATAAAAATACAGTCATTTAAACTAAGGTGTAACTTTGTAACCCCTGTAACTTCAAAAATCCGAAGTTTTGTTTTCCCCTATTAAACCAAACGGGGCCGCCGACTTCCAAGCACTATTCACAAGCGGCCGGCGGGAAATAATCCGGTGTAAATCGCCAGGATCTTTTTCCGACAAGCCGGACAAAACCGCAGGGCTCAAAAATCCAAAGAAAAGCCGGGGCATTTTCTGTGGCACCAGATAGAAATTGCCGGACCAAAAACCCGGAGAAAATCCCCTCCTCTTTTCTGGCCAGCACCATAGAATTTTCCAGCGGGAAAACCTTTCGATTTTTTCTGCCGAAAACCACAGAAATTTTTGGCCGAAAATCTCTGCAAATCTCGCCGCTGATTTCTGTTCGCCCGAATAGAAAGAACCTCGCAAAAAACTAACCTGTTTTTTCTCCCGACCCGAACAGAAATCCCCGCCCCCGAATCTTTAAAAAAAGCCCGGGCATTTTATATGGAATCGGTCAGAAAAGATCGGAGGGGAAACCGCCGGGCGCACCGGCAGGGATAATAGGCAGGCATTGCCGGGATTGAAATCGTTTAAATTTGAGCCGCTCAGCTATCCGCTGCGCAACCGTAAAGGGGGGGTTCCTTAAAAGTAAGGTAAGTGTAACCTCAAATGCCGCTTGGGTCACAACCGGGTCACACCCTTTTTATTAAAAAATACGGAAGGTTAAACCAGAGTGTAACCTTGTGACCCTTGTAACTTCAAAAATCCAAACTTTTATTTACCACTCCCAACCCAAATATTCATCTCGTCTATTTTGGCCTATTCGGGAAACACAAACTCATGCAAAAAATCCTGGCCTATTGTCGCGTTATGAATTTTAAGCACATCATGCCATATGGATTGTGCAATGTTCAGATATTTGCAAAGCTTATCTGGTGTTATATCCTCCACCTTATCATATTTGGCTGGCCCCAAATGCCTTAAACTATCATAGACAGCAAAAAATTCCTCGATATCATCGGGAATCGGATCTTTGATCAGATTCCTATAAGCTGATCGAAGATGGGGAGTCCTATCGCCTTGAGGGGGAACATTTTGACCCAGTAACTCTGCAACGCTTGTTCCGGCCAGAACTAGGGTAATAGCAGCATCAATCACGAAATCATCTTCATCATATTCTAAGCTGTAATCAGCCTCTTCCCCTTCCCTTAAAGCATACTTTTTCCAATTATCAATTATTCTTTCAAACTCCTTTAGTGCTAACCTCCAAAACGTCAGTTGGAAATTAGCGACTTTTGGGCCAGAGCTGTCACGGGTTGCAAATCTTTTCCTCATTGTCCTTCCTTAAAAGGAAAACATGAGCCTATACTTTTTTCTTTCTTTCTCGTTTTCCAAATGCCAAAAATTATAATAGGGAACGGATCTATTTATTTTCCTGCATAGAAATAACATCTCCTTGGCTGGTCTGTTCCCCTGATTCTTCCTTGAAAAGATTCGCCAGACTTTTTGCAGCCTCCTGGCGCAAGCCGGGCGAAAAATGGCTATACCGGGCCGTCATTTCAAGGGAATGGTGGCCCATCAACTCCTGAATTAACTGAATGGGATAACCCTGCATCGCAAGTTGTGAACCATAGGTATGCCGTAAAGAATGAAAACTGATCCGCTGCTTCGGGTCTGTGACCCCTTCGTTTAACCCCATGTCCTTGGTCACTTCGTAAAAAGACCGTGAAACGTGCTTCTGTATCCGCCCCTTTGTATCCGGGAAAACCAAACCTGTGAAGCTCTTGCCCTTCTTGGTCCTCACGGCTATGAGTTCTTGGAACATATCAGAAATTGCTTCATTCATGTAAACAGCCCGGTCCCGGCCGGCCTTGGGGTTTCTTATGGTAATGGTATCCGCATTAAAGTTAACGTCCGGCCATTCCAGGGCGGCAATTTCACCGAATCTAAGGCCGGCATGAAGGGCCAGAACACATTGACACCACAACGTAAATGATTTGGCCTTTGCCTGGGTCAACAGGTCAAGGGCTTGGTCCGGTGACAGGAACCCGGTCCGCTGATTATTGATTTTCGGAAAAAGCTTTTTCGCTCCATCAGTAGGAACCGGCCCGCTGTATAAGCCCCATTCAATAGCCTTGTGATATATGGCCCGAATCTCCTGCAATACCTGAAAAATGGTGGCGTCAGCCCGGCCTTTTTTCTGAAGATCCCGCTTTAAAGATTCCAGGTGGGGGAAACGGGATATGCTTCTCATGGGAAGGTCGGCAAAGCGTTTCTTCAGATGGTTATCATACCGGCTTTTATCCTGTGCATAGGATTTCTTGTTGTTTTCGGACCATTTCAGGTATTCAAGGGCGGCCGTCCCGAAAGTGATGTTTTCCCGGGCGGCCGCCTCCTGTTTCCGTTTCTCTTGTTCCCGCTGCTGCGCATCGAGCGCCCGCATTTCCGCGACAGATTGAGGGGCCTGGCCCAATCGGATGTTTGAAACAATGCGGGTCCTGATCTCGTTTGCGTCAAAAGCGGTCATGCCCTCTGATAACCATCCAACGGGCTCCTCAAACGTCTTTCCGCCCTTGTTGTACCGGACAAAAAAATATTTGTCTTTTTGTCGATTATAGATCCTGGATGAATGGACCCTGTATCTGACTCCCGGAAATGGAGACTTTGTCTTTTTGTTCATGTACCCTCATCCCACTTTACAGGCAATTTAGAATAGCCGGCACGGGGTTAACTCAGCCCCGTTTTTGCCCCACTCCTGCCCCGGAGTTTGCACTTTCCCGCTTTTTCCTTACGATTCATTTAAAATTAAAAAACAGACAATCTTTATAATAATTACAAATACTAAGGACTGTCCGGGAAGTCAAGGGAATTTGTGGTAATATGCCGAAAATGCTAAATTTTATAAATTCCTAATCCATGTGCCGCAGGTTCGATTCCTGCCGGGGGCACCAGGTTTTCGGAATGTGGGATTTTCAAAAAAGGCACTTTGACCTCTTTCTTCTATCCGCTTACTGCTATAAAAAAACCCGATTATTGATATTGCTTTGCCATTTTTTTGTAAAAGTGGTTATATTTGGATGGATACGGCCGATTTAAAATTCTTGGACAGGAGGGCTTTTATTCCGCGTTATGGTTTCCTCTACGGCATGGCTGGCAGCCGGTTTCGTCCTTCTCTGGAACTCGGGATTCATCGGTGCGGAATATGGTCTGCCGTTTACCGGACCGTTTACTCTTCTGTTTTGGCGTTATTGGGCACTGACATGCATTCTTCTGATTTACCTGACGCTAAGCGGCCGGCTGCGTTGGCCTGGCTTTTATGATGCCGCCATTGCATTGCTTGTGGGGTTTCTTGCCCATGGTGTATGGCTGGGCTGCGTGCTCTTTTCATTGCAACAAGGTGTTCCCGCAGGCATTGTTGCCCTGGTTGTGGCTCTCCAGCCGATGCTCACCGGCGCCTTGTCCGGCCCCGTTGTGGGGGAACATACGCCCCTTAGCCGCTGGTTTGGATTGTTGATCGGATTTTGCGGAGTTATTATTGCCGTGGGAGCCCGGACCAATCTAAGTGATGCCGGATCCGTTTTTGGGTACTTTATTCCGTTCGGGTCCGTGGTCGGGATAACGGCGGCAAGTCTGCTTCAAAGGTACATAGAAGTGCACGGCCGCGCCCATCGCCTTCCCGTGGATATCTCGCTTTTCTACCAGAGTCTGGCGACTGCCTTGGCAGCAACGATTCCCGCAATAGGTCTTGAGAGTTTAGCGACCCGCTGGGCACCAACGTTTATGAGCGCTATGGTTTGGCTTATTCTCGGCGTCTCCCTGGCAGCTTATGCCTTGATGTGGTTGCTGCTTTCGCGACTCGATGCAACTCGTGTGGCAAGCCTTTTTTATTTGGGGCCGCCGGTAACCATGATAATGGCATGGGTTGCATTCGGCGATACGCTTCAGTCAACAGACGTCATCGGCCTGATTATAGTGGCAGCAGGCGTGATAGTGGTGCAGCGGCAATAATTGTCCGAACGGATCAAATTGATATTTCCAAACGATTGCTCTCAATATCCATCTGATGATGAATCAGGTTTTTTATCATTCTTCACCATCGAGAATCTTTTCGGCCTCCTCGATGCTTGTGACATTTTTGCCGCTGTAGCCTAAGTCAAGGGATACATAATCAAATTGCATATGACCCAGAAGTCCGGACCACCGATGTACCCTTGCAACTTTTGACAGATTTCGGGCTAAGAAAAATTCCTGTATTTCCTTTATATATTTCTCAAATATTTCATCCTGATATTCATAACCCCGCAGATCTGTCAGACATGTAAACCCGTCTGTCAACTTCTCGCATTCGGATTTGGCTTTATCAACAAAAGATTGCATCTCGGCTTCATCTTTGATTTTGCCGACTGTTATGTAAATCCTGTTTTTGTCCACATCAGCCCAAACGTTATGCATTATCTATCCCCCTTTTTTAGTTTCAGAAATATGCAAAAAATAAACATTGTTGTCAATTGAGAACAAAGGCAATTATTCAGGCCGATATTGGCATTCTTAATGGTAACGCCGCAACAAAAACCGACTTTATTGTGCTTCTTTTCTTTGCTTTTCTCAAGAGGGCCATGAACTGATCAATGGCTGCAAAACAGGTTGAGGCATGCCGGAGTGTGCGGGCTTGTTTTTGCAAAACACCTATACTGTTGTTATATTTAAAAAAAGACCTATTGTGGTTATCACGTTCTCGGTCTCATGCCGCCATTCATATAATCTGCCCTCCCGCCGAGACAGACTGCACTATATTATGCTCCCGGTTATTTCAGTTACCTGATGAGAATGAAAAGGCTATCCGCCAGATCAAATCGTGTTTGGGCCGCAAAAGAAAATTTACAGGAATAAAGAAATGACAGATTCTGAAATCTCAGAAGAAGAGGCCCGTGAATACGCAGAGAGTGTCATCAACACTGTGCGTGAATCCTTGATCGTTCTGAATCAAGATTTAAGGGTGATTTCCGCCAATCGTTCCTTTTATGACGCTTTTCAGGTAAAACCTGAAAAAACCGTTGGGCAGTTCATCTATGACCTGGGCAACAAACAGTGGGACATTCCCAAACTGCGACAACTGCTCGAAACCCTGCTTCCCCGAAAAACAACCCTTGATAACTACGAGGTAGAACACGTATTTGCCGGCATCGGCAGACGCACCATGCTTTTCAATGCCCGGGAAATTCAAAGAAAATCCGGAAAAGATCGGCTTATCCTCCTTGCCATAGAAGACATCACCGAACGCAAACGACTGGAAAACTTGTTATCAGAGTCTGAAGAACGCTACAGGCGGCTTTTTGAAACGGCAAATGACGGGATGTTGCTTCTGGAAAAAGCTGAAGGAAAAATAATCCATGCCAATCCTGCCATCACTGAAATGTTGGGTTATCGTCATGATGAGCTTTATGGAAAAGAAGTCATAGATATCGGTTTTCCAGGAGATATCGGGACCATCCGGGAAATATTGCAGGCACTGGAAACCGACGGCATCCTTACTTACAAAGATGCGCCGGTGCAGACAAAGACCGGGCAAATAATTTATACCGACATTTATATGGTCGATAAGGCAAGGTTGGTGCAATGCAATATTCGCAATATCACCGACCGCAAACGGATGGAAGAAGACTTACAAAAAATTGAGTGGATGCTTTCCAGCCGAAAGAAAACCCCTTTGTCCGAAGACCACGCCTCAAGGACGCCTTATGTCCCGCCTTACGGGGATTTGACACAACTCAATACCAGCCGGGAAATACTTGATGCGGTAGGAGAAGAAACCCTTAAAAATATCGTAGGCGATTTCCTGGATATGCTCGAAACCTCGGTTGCGGTTTATGAAAAAAACAGCGATTATGCCCTGGGCATATTTTCTTCTGCCTGGTGCAGGCTCATGGATCAGGCTTCATATCGTTTGTGCAGGACAGATGACCTTTCAAAGGCCCTGAGCTGCGGCAGATGGCTTTGCCATGAATCATGCCGGGAAACCGCAAAACAGGCCGCAGAGACAGAACTTCCGGTGGATGTTGCGTGTGAAGGCGGAATCCGGCTTTATGCCGTGCCGATATTTGCCAGCGGCGAGATAATCGGCACGATTAATGTCGGCTACGGCGACCCGCCAACTGAGATTAACAAATTGTCAGAGCTGGCCAAAAAATACAGTGTAGATGTAAAAGACTTAATCGCGTGTTCAAATGCCTATGAAAGCCGCCCCCCTTTTATCATTGAACTGGCCAAACAAAGAATTCATTCCGCAGCTCATTTAATCGGCGAGATCCTGGAGCGCAAGAGAGCCGAAGAAGCCCTGCGCCGGTCTGAGAACTACTACCGTGCCATATTCGAGACCTCCGGCACGGCTATGTTCATTATTGAAGAGGACACAACAATTCCTCTTGTTAACTCTAATTTCGAAGAACTTTCCGGATATTTAAAGCAAGAGGTTGAAGGAAAAAAATTCTGGACTGAATTTATTCAATCCGATGATTTGGCCTGGATGAAGGAAAATCATTATTTGCGGCGTCAGAATCCGGAGGCTGCACCACGGCATTATGAGTTCCGTTTCATTAATCGCCGCAATGAAAAACGAAATATTTTGGTGGCCGTGGACATGATCCCCGGAACCAATCGCAGCATCGCTTCCTGCATTGATATCACCGATCGCAAAAAGGCCGAGGATGCCCTGCGTCAGTCTGAGAATTACTACCGCGCCATATTCGAAACATCGGGTTCGGCAATGTTTATTCTTGAGCAGGATACCACCATTTCGCATGTTAATTCCAACTTTGAAAAACTGTCAGGCTATTCCAGGGAGGAACTTGAATGGAAAAAATCCTGGACCGAGTTTGTGCATTCAGATGATGTGGAATGGATGAAAAAAAATCATTATTCGCGCAGGCGTGACCCCCGGGCAGCTCCCCTCAGTTATGAGTTCCGTTTCTTTTCCCGTAACGGCGAACTGCGCCACGGCTATCTGACCGTCAACATAATTCCCAACACTACACAGAGCGTGGTTTCTCTTATAGATATTACTGAACGCAAGCGAGCGGAGATGGCGCTCCGGCAAAGCGAGGCCAAGCTCCAAACCATCATCGAAGCAGCCGAAGGCTTTATTTCCACACATGACCGGCAGCTGAGAATCGAGTTTATGAGCAAGTCGCTTATCGATAAAATGGGCCGGGACGCCACAGGCGAATTTTGCTACAAGGCCCTGTGGGGCTTTGATTCTCCATGCCCCTGGTGCCGCAGCGATTCGGTTTTTGACGGCAAGGCCGGGCGCCTGGAATATCAAAACCCCAAAACCGGGTGCTGGTACTATACCATTCTGTCGCCCATCTTTAATGAAAGCGGCCGGGTTTCCACTCTTGAGGCCCTCACCATTGACATTACGGAGCGCAAGCGCCAGGAAATCGCTCTTGCCGAGCGCGCGGCCTATCTGGACAAGGAAAACATCCGCCTGAAATCCAGCATGAAAGAGCGTTTCCGGTTCGGCGATATCATCGGCAAAAGTCCCGCAATGCAGGGTGTTTACGACATGATTGTAAAGGCCGCGGCAACGGGTTCCAATGTGGTGATTTACGGTGAAACCGGAACCGGCAAAGAGTTGGTGGCAAAAGCGATCCATGAAAACAGCGATCGCCGGGATGCACCCTTTGTGGCGGTCAACTGCGGTGCCATCCCGGATACGCTTATTGAAAGCGAATTTTTCGGATATAAAAAAGGGGCCTTTACCGGGGCGGAACAAGATAAAAAAGGGTTTCTGGCGATGGCAGACGGAGGAACCCTGTTTCTGGATGAAATAGGTGAAATCGGGCATGGTATGCAGGTCAAACTCCTTCGGGTTATTGAAGGATACGGCTATACGCCGGTTGGCGAAAATACCCCGGTTTATCAAGACATCCGGTTGATTGCAGCCACCCACCGCAACCTTAGCGAGCTGGTCAAAACCGGGGTCATGCGGGAAGATTTCTTTTACCGGATCGATGTCATCCCCATACACATTCCCCCGCTGCGGGAGCGACGCGACGATCTGCCGTTGCTTATCGAGCACTTCCGCCAGGCTTATTCCGATCAGGCCGGCTTTGCCCCGCTCACCGGAGAAATTCTCAACGCCATCCAGAACTATGACTGGCCGGGCAATGTGCGGGAATTGCAAAATGTTCTTGACCGCTACTTTACCCTTGGCTTGTTTTATATTCCCAAATCATTGACAGAAATTCCTCAGCCGAAGCCAACAAAGAACCCGGTTGAACTAAGGGAAGCACTGGCCCGGTATGAAAAAGATTTGATTCTCTCGGCACTCGAGCACAGCAAGTGGCGCCGGGGGCGGGCTGCTGATCGGCTTGGAATCACCCGCCGGACTTTGTATAAAAAGATGAAAAGATACAGGATCGATTGATCTTTTTTTGAGAAAAATGATTCCCGATTTTATTGAGCCCCCGAATATCCTGCCAAAAATCGCCGCTTTTTTACTTTTCGGGAACAATTATTCCCACACCTTCTTTTATACTCACCGCCGATTCTTTTTTATTTACTCTAAAAATCAAGTAGTTAGATTAAATTTTTGTGTTGGTACAAATTTTGTATATGTTTTTCCTTCAGCGTTGAAATGCCATTTTTTAATTAAATTTTCGGCATAAATTTTTTAGCTATAGGGCTCTGAAATGGCGGCTAATTTTTCAATTGCGCGTATTTACAAAAAAAACACTATCGATTTAGAGCTGAGCGGAGATTTTGACGGAATGTCTGCAATGGAGTTGCTTTGTGCGCTAAAAGACATTTCTTCCGAATTAAAAGAAATCTATATCAAGGCTGAAGCCCTTGATTCTGTATCCGCGTTCGGCCGGGAGGTGTTTCATAAAAAGTTTCCCATGACCGCCCTGTCTTTAAAAAAATTGATTTTTATCGGGAACCATTGCGGGCAAATTGCACCAAAGGGGGCAAATTGCATTGAATTCGGCAAAAAGCAGCAATTGCCGCTCTGATGCAAAATCTTGAGCAAAAGGGAGGAAAGGGAAAATTGAAAAAAATTTTGATCGTCTGCAGTGGTTCCCGGGAAGAGAAAACCATATCCTCAGAATTAAAAGAGGATGGCTATGATGTCCAACTCATTGGCGTCGAAAAGCATGATTTCAATTCACTGGATCTTTCCCGCTTTAATCTTGCAGTCATAAGCCTTCACCCGGACATCGCGGCAACATGGAACGCCTATCTTGATTTCAGGCAGCAATTTCCCGACTTTCCCGCGCTTGTCTACATGGGTCACCATGGCGTGGACCGTCTGAAATCGGCAATAAAAAACGTTTTAATCAAAAAAAGCATTGCTAACCGCCTCTCAGGGATTTCATCAGAAGGCGGCACATCATATTCATGAACTGAAAAAAAGGAGTGCATTGTGAGAAATACCAATAAAGGAAGCAAACGCTTTGTTTTCCGACTGACTGCACCGGATGCTGAAGAAGTGTGTATTGGCGGCGATTTCAACGGCTGGAATCCACAAAAACATCATTTTAAAAGAAAACCGGGCGGGTTTTGGGAAAAAGCAATAATGCTCCAGCCGGGACGGCATGAATATAAATTCCGGGTTAACGGAGACTGGTGTATTGATCCCGCCAACAATCAACTCTGCGACAACATCTTTGGAACCCGGAATAATGTTATCGTAGTGTAGCCAGGGACACGGCTGCTTTCACCAAAGATTGAACACTTACAATCCCATGATCAAACCTCATGAAAGATCTGATGATGTAGAGCAAAGCCCGGAAAAATCAACCTTTTGGTTATTGAGGATCAAAGAGGGAGGTACCATGGATTTTAAACAAAATGAGATTGCGGCGATTTATGTTAATGAGACTGTCGTTTGCACCAATTGCATGAAGGGTGAGGATTGGGTCCCACTGACCCGGCACCGGGTTATTACCCAGAAAGAAACGGCTGAGAATGACAAGATTTTTTTCTGTGACAGATGCGGTGAGCCCATTTAAAAGTGAAATTTGGATTGGAAAGCGCTTAAGGCAAAATCATTTTTGATAACTGTATGCCTTTAACGGTTTATTATTGCCGACTCAGGCAGTATTTTTGTACGACCCTTCAAACACTACCTGACCGTCGCGAATCGCCTTATTTTCCTTTTCGTTGCTGACCACGAAACAGATACTGTTAGCACCGGCATTTCCAGTCAAGGGATTTGCTTTTACCCTTCTCCGGATTCATGAGTTCCATTTCTGAACCTCCGGACCATTGTTCTTCCGGGATCTTCTTTGCTTTCTTGCGCAGGGCAGGCTTATCTATTTTGTCATTGACCCGCAGCGGCAGATTCTTATGGATGCAGAAACCTTTTGAAACCTTGTAGTTTGCAGGTTTGGCCCGGCAAAGGAGTCGGTGATAATGCCATTGCCGGAGGAGCCCTGCCGGATCTTTCCCTTACAATTCACATCAAGCAGATATCTGCGGGCTTGATCCGCAGCAAATGGCAAAGCAAGGCGGCATAAATTTATTTTCCAAACGGTTTACGAATTGATTTTCCGGTCAATCTGTGCCATATATGCAGTTTTCCCAAAAATTGTCATGGTGATCATCGCACTGACAACGTGTTCAATAATTAAAAAATCGGAGTGAATATGTGGACATATGAAAAACCGGACAACCTGGTTGAGTGGTGGCAGGAAAGCGAAAAAAAATTCAGGGACAATATCCTGTTCTGGGTGCATAATGATGCCGGCGGACTCGATTCCATGTCTTACGGGGAAATCGACCGGCGCATCAACAATGCCCGCGGCGGGCTGGCACGGCTCGGAGTGGAGCCCGGCGACTCGGTGGGCATCATCGCCGCCAACCGGCCGGAATGGGCTGTGCTGGCCTTTGCCACTTACGGCAGAAAAGCCAGATATATCCCCATGTATGAAAAGGAACTGGTGGCCACATGGAAATACATTATCGCAGACAGCGGGCTGAAGTTTCTGCTGGTGTCCTCACCGGAGGTTTATGAGAAGGTCAAACATTTCCCTGAAGAAATTCCGGGCCTGGAAAACATTTATCTCATTGACTCAGAAGGAAAAAACAGCCTGTCCGCCCTGGAAAACGATGGTGCGGCCAATCCGGTCCAGCCCCTGATTCCGGGGCCAGACGATATTGCCGTTCTGATCTACACCTCCGGAACCACAGGTGCGCCAAAGGGCGTGCTTTTATCCCACGGCAACCTGACCTATTGTTCCAGGGCCGGCTACCGCATTTACCCGGAGCTCACTGAAAACCAGGTGGGACTGTCCATGCTTCCCTGGGCCCACTCTTATGCTTTGAGCGGTGAGCTCAACAACTGGATTCAGTTCGGGGGGTCTCTGGGCTTTATGAGAGATGTGCAGACCCTTGGCGATGACCTGCGCCTGGTGCGGCCCACATACCTGGTGTCCGTGCCCAGAGTTTTCAACAAAATTTATGACGGCATCCAGGCCAAAATGACAGATGCCGGAGAGACCAAAAAAGCATTGTTTGACAAGGCCTGCCAAATTGCCCGGCAGCGAAACGAGCTGGTGGAACAGGGCCGGTCCCCCGGCCTGTGGCTCAACATCAAGCACAGATTTTTTGACAAGGCCGTGTTGTCCAAGGTCCGCGAGGCCATGGGAGGCCGGGTCACAGGCGCCCTGACCGCCAGCGCTGCCATGAACAAGGAGATCGCACTGTTTTTCTATGATATTGGCATACCCATTTACGACTGCTACGGCTTGACCGAAACCGCCCCGGCCGTTTCAATGAACTGCAGTAGTGCATGGAGAATCGGCAGTGTGGGCAAAGTGCTCGAAGGCCAGAAGGTGGCCATTGACAAATCCGTGGTTGAAGAAGACGCCGGGGACGGAGAAATCGTGGTCTACGGCCCCAATGTGATGAAAGGCTACCACAACCAGCCTGAGGCCACAAAAGAGGTCATCATGGCCGACGGCGGATTTCGCACCGGGGACCGGGGCATGTTTGACCAGGACGGCTTTTTGTGGATCACCGGCCGGATCAAGGAGCAGTACAAGCTTTCCAACGGAAAATACGTATTTCCGGCCGTTCTCGAAGAGGAAATCAAACTGCTTGCACCCGTGGCCAATGCAACGATCTACGGAGAGGGAAAGCCGTATAACGTCTGCCTGGTGGTGCCGGATTTTGAGGCAGCCGCCCGCTGGGCTGAAAAAAACGGCGCCTCGGCCGCCCCTGGGGACCTGATTGCCAACCCGGCTTTTACGGAAATGATTGAAAATGAAATCACCCGCCATCTGAAAAAGACATTTGGCGGATATGAGATACCGAAAAAATTCAAATTCCTCACCGAAGATTTCAGTGTGGAAAACGGGATGCTCACCCAGACCATGAAGCTCAAGCGCAAGGAAGTAATCAAAAATTACCAGAACGAAATCGAAAACATGTATGGATAAAGACCAATGGGTGTAAGCCAAAGGGCCGGCCGGATTCCGGCCTTTATCGTGATGGACGTGCTGGAGCGGGCTCAGGAACTGGCCGCCGCAGGGCGCGAAATCATCCACCTGGAAGTAGGCGAGCCCGACTTTGCCACCCCGGAGGTGATAACAAAGGCCGCCGCTGCGGCCATGGCCCGCGGGGAAACCCATTATACCCATTCCATGGGCATAATGGAACTGCGCTTAGCCATTGCCGAAAACTACCGGAAGCGCTACGGCGTGGAAGTGGACCCGGCCCGGATCTTGGTGACCGCAGGCACCAGCGCGGCCATGCTCCTGCTTTTTTCCGCCCTGCTCGAAGATGGCCAGCGGGTGATCCTCTCGGACCCCCATTATGCCTGCTATGACAATTTTATTGAATTTGCCGGCGGGGTGCCGGTCCGCATTCCGGTCCGCGCCCGGGAAGGCTTCCAGTTCCGGGCCGATGAAATCAGGGCAGCCATGGACGCCAACACCCGCGCCATTTTCATCAACAGCCCCGCCAACCCCACCGGCCAGGTGATGCCGCCTGACCTGCTGGCGGCTGTTGCCGAAATGGCCCCGGGAAATCCGGGCGGCCCCTACGTGATCAGCGATGAAATCTACCACGGCCTGGTCTACGAGGGACAGGAGCATTCCATCCTGGAATACACGGACAATGCCTTTGTGCTCGACGGATTTTCCAAGCGCTACGCCATGTGCGGCTGGCGGCTGGGCTATCTGATTGCCCCGCCGCATTTTATCCGCCCCTTGCAGAAAATGCACCAGAATTTCGCCATATGCGCCCCGTCTGTGGCCCAGTGGGCAGGCATTGCAGCACTCCGGGACGGATGGGATGATGTTTTGCGGATGCGGGAAATCTACGACATCCGAAGACAGGTGCTGATCCAGGGGCTCAGGAAACTGGGGTTTCCCATTGCCGTGGAGCCCAAAGGCGCCTTTTATGTATTTACCAGCTGCGCCCATATTGATGCCGACGACTACCGCCTGGCCTTTGACATTCTGGAAAAAACCGGGGTGGCCGTCACCCCGGGGCGGGATTTCGGACCCGGCGGCCACGGATTTCTGCGCTTTTCCTACTGCAACAGCCGCCAAAACATCGAGCTGGCCCTCAGGCGCTTAAAAGATTATCTGGCAGGGAGATAAAACCATGCAATCCGGAAACACACAGGGATGTCTGCCCCTTTTTCTTTTTGCCGTATTTATGATCCTGTTTCCCTTGTTTCTGGCCGATGTGATGATCACCGCCCTGGGCCGCCTTGGATTAAGCCCCCGCGTGACCCTGCTGGCGGCCATGGGCATATTTATCGGCGGCATGATCAACATCCCGGTCCGGCGAATTGAAAAAAATCAGCCTTTTGATGCGTCCTCATGCCGGTTTTTCGGTCTCCATCGGTTTTTTGCAGACCAGACCTGCCGGCAGCAGCATACCGTGCTGGCGGTCAATGTCGGCGGCTGTGTGATTCCATGCCTCATTGCCGCATACGAACTTTTCCGCATCGCCGGGCACGGACCGGGAGCACTGGGACTTGCCCTGACAGCGGTGGGCATAAACATCTTTATCTGCTATCATACCGCCCGGCCTGTTGCCAATGTGGGCATTGCCATGCCCGCTTTGGTGCCGGCTATCGCAGCGGCGGCATGCGCGCTTCTGCTTTACCGGGAACTGGCCCCGCCCATCGCGTTTTGCGCCGGGGTGCTGGGCCCGCTGATCGGTGCGGATCTGCTCCATCTCAAAGAGATCGAAAAACTCAACACCGGTGTGGCCAGCATCGGAGGGGCAGGCACGTTTGACGGCATCGTCTTATCCGGCCTTCTGGCCACCCTGCTGGCCTGACCCTGAAAATTTTGAAACTTCGCAGACAGCATAACCTGGGCCCGGACAGTAAACAGGTGACTTTCTAATGAACATTTTTCACCCCGGGGGGTTGATTGTCCGTTGCAAATGCGCTACTCTATTAGTCGCTTTAACAAAATGATCTGGCAATATCCGGAGACAAACCAATGGATCAGCAACAAGAAGAATGGGACTGGACACCCGGTCAAAGAAAAATCGGCGATTTTCCGGCCTGGCGTGATCGCTTTTCATACATGGAAGAACCCTATGTCAGCGGTGACGGAGAAAAAATTGCCGCCATTGTCAAAACAGAAGAGGAGACCTTTACGGCCTGCGTCAACGGCACCCTCTGGGAGAGCCAGTACGATAAACTCTGGCATCTGCGCTTTACCCCGGATCAGCGGGCCCTGGCCCTGGTCTCGGACATGGCCATGTGGACGGTGGCTGTTGACGGCACGGCCTGGGAAAACTGGTATGAATTTGTCTGGAAACCCTGCTTTGCCAAAAACGCCCCGCACATTACCGTTGCCGCCCAAAAAGAGCTTCGCTACCGGGCGGTGACCGACGACCTGCCATGGGAAAACGAATTTTTCGCCCTGACCCATCTCACTGTCAGCCCGGACGGGAAAAACGCAGCCGCCGTGGTCCAGGACACCTGGCTGCCGGAAGCTGATATTGAAAAATTCCAGGAAAGCGGATTTACCGTGGCAATAAACGGAAAGCCCTGGGAAAACCATTATGTCAATATCTGGGAGCTTGCCTTTTCCGCAAACGGCGCCCACCTGGCCGCTGAACTGCGCACCAGCCTTTATGATTACACCATTGCCGTGGATGATCAGGCATGGAAAAAACGCTATGCCGGGGTATGGGCCCCCCGGTTTCATCCCCGGGACCATTCCGTGACCGCACCGGTACGCATGGCCGGCGGCTGGGGACTTGCCAAAGATGATGAGATCTTGTGGAGCCCCAAATATGTTCAGCTCTGGCACCACATGTACAGCCCTGACGGCTCCCGCATTGCTGCCATTACCGCCCCGGAATACGGCAAATGGACCATTGCCGTCAACGACCGGCCCTGGAAAATCCGGTTTACCGAACTGGTCACCGACGCGGTATTCAGCCCTGCAGGCGACCGGGTGGGCTGCGTTGGCAAAACCGAGGGCAAATGGTACGTGGCAGTTGACGACCAGATATGGGACACGGGCCAGGATATGGCCTGGCAGCCGGTTTTCAGCCCGGACGGCACCCATGCGGCAGCCAAAGTGGAAAAAAACGGCTGTTTTGCCATCCTGCTAAACGGCCGGCCCATTGATATGACATTTGCCGATGCCTGGCAGCCGGTTTTCAGCCCGGACAGCCGCAAGCTCCTGGTCAGGGCCGTTCTGCCCAAAAGCCAGGGCGGCCACTACTGCCGGATCGTGCTGGATGTGGACTCTTTGGCCCTGTCAGAAAGGAGGTCCGGCCATGCATGAATTATACAAGCTTGCCAGCGGAATTTTTGTCTGGATCGCCATTCTGGGTTTTGCCGCCGGCATGATCGGCCGGCTGGCTCACCTGGCCGTGACCGCCAGAAAAAAAGACCCTGTGGTCTACCAATATTTCAGCTTTTACTACGCCCTGCGTTCGATACTCCACTGGATCATCCCCTTTGCCAGCACCGGCATGCGGGCCCATCCGGTCATCACTGTTGTGGCGTTTGTATTCCACGCCTCCCTGATTGTCACGCCCCTGTTTGCCGCAGCCCACGTGATTCTGGTCATGGAGTCCTGGAACGTGTCATGGTGGCACCTGCCGGATCCGGCCGCGGATGTAATGACCGTGCTGGTGATCCTGGGATGCCTGTTTTTCCTGATTCGCCGGATCGTGCAGGAAAATGTGAGATATTTGAGCACCCCGGGCGATTTTGTACTCATCGCCCTGGTTGCCGCCCCTTTTGTCACCGGCTTCTGGACCTATCACCAATTTTACGGATATGAAACCGCGGGCATCCTTCACATGCTCAGCGGCGAGCTGATGCTGCTGTGCCTGCCGTTTACCCGGCTGTTTCATATGGCGCTGTGGCCGTTTACCCGGGGATATGCAGGCTCGGAATTCGGCGCTTTGCGCCGCTCCCGGGACTGGTAGCCCTTAAAAAAGCCAATTGACCTTGCAGGTGAAACCATATGAACCCAAAAAGCCAGAAAGAAGAAACAAACAACAAAAACGGCATATACGATGCCGGCATTGAAAAGGGCGCCAGCCGGCTGACCCCGGAAAAAATCCGGAAAGTCTTTGACGCCCTGGTGGAAGCAGAAGGCGGAGCACGTCTGAAAGCGTATACGAATGCATGCGTGCACTGCGGCCTGTGCAGCGATGCCTGCCACCACTTTTTGTCCAAAGACCGTGATCCGCGGCTTTCGCCGGCAGGCAAGGTCAAGCAGACCGTCTCCCGGATTTTAAACAAAAAAGCCAAACTGGATGTGGATTTTGTCAAGCAGGCCTGTGAAACAGTTTTTACCGAATGCAACCTTTGCCGCAGATGCGTGATCTACTGCCCCTTTGGCATTGATGTGGCTTACCTGATGCTGTTTGTCCGCAGGGGCTGCCATCAGCTCGGCGTGGTTCCCCAGTACATACAGGACACAGCCCACAGCCACGCTTCGACCTTTAACCAGATGTGGGTGCGCGATGACGAATGGATTGACACCCTTCAGTGGCAGGAAGAAGAAGCCCGGGATGAAATCCCGGATTTGCGCATCCCCATTGACAAAAAAGGCTCGGATATCTTCTACTCGCTCATCGGTCCGGAGCCCAAGTTCCGGGCCCAGCTCATCTACCAGATGGCCGTGATCTTCCATATGGCCGGAGCCGACTGGACCGTGCCGTCTGCGCCGGGATGGGACAACAGCGATATGTGCATGTTCACCGGAGACATGGAAATGACCGCGCGGCTGAAAAAGATCCATTTTGAAGCAGCCATGGATTTGAAAGCCAAGCGCATTGTCATGGGCGAATGCGGCCATGCCTTCCGCTCTGTCTATGACGTGGGCAACCGGACCCTGGGCTGGAAAATGCCCCCGCTGCCCATGGTTCACGCCATTGAGTTTTATGCCGAGATTCTTCGGGAAAAGCGTATTGAAATTCCGAAAAAATTCGATCGGCCTGTGGCCTTCCACGATCCATGCAACATCGTCCGGGGCCGGGGCCTTGGCGATGAGGCCAGGTATGTGATCAATGAAACCTGCAGCACCTTTATCGAACTGACCCCCAACCGGGAGCACAATTTCTGCTGCGGCGCCGGCGGCGGGGTGATCAACTGCGGCCCGCCATTTAAAAACAAGCGGGTGGAAAGCAACCGGGTCAAGGCCGATCAACTGGCTGCAGCCCGGGATAAGGGAGCAGAGGTTCTCATCGCGCCCTGCCACAACTGCCACGGCGGTCTTGAAGACATTATTCACCATTACGAGCTTGGCCTGGAGTTGAAATTTCTGGGAGACATTATCTACGAATGCATGAAAAAGGAATAACAAGGCTTATGCAATCCCGGCATAAAACAGCTGCCCGTCTGGCTTTGATGGCCCTTTTGCTCACCGCTGCCGCAGTTTTTGCCCAGGGCCATGTCACCACGGTGGAAGACAGCGGATTTGAAAAGCGCACCCGGCCAGTGGTCGCCTTTGAACATGATGCGCACAACCAGAAAGCAGAAATCTATGATTGTGCCGTGTGCCACCATGTTTATGAAAACGGTGAAAAACGCGAAGGCCGGATGTCGGTGGGCATGGAATGCTCGGAGTGCCATTTGTCCGAAAACAACAGGCCCATGGAACTGACCCGGGCCTATCACCGGATGTGCAAAACCTGCCACCTGGAAAAAAGCGCCGGGCCGGTCCAGTGTGCCCAGTGCCACAGCCGGCAGAACGCCCCCGCAAAATAACCTGCAGCCGGTTTTCCTTTTCCTGCCCGTACTTGCAATGCGTCAAAAATTTGTTATAAAGATTTTTTGGCAAATGCAAGGATCCCCGGCCGCCCCTAACAATGAAAACAGATTGGTTGGGCGGCCGCAGAAATGCAAATCAATCCACAGCAATGCAGGAACGCGATTCATGGAAAAGGAATTTGATTTTTTCAGTGACCACTCTGAAGCCTTTCTGGAAATGGCTTTTTGCCCGGACTACCTGGAACGCCTTGCCCGGCCGGACGGCTACGGGAAAAACACCGGCGACTGCGGTGACACCGTTGAAGTATTTTTGTCCGTTGACCAGGGCCGCATCCAGGAAATATCTTTTCAGATCGACGGATGCGTCAATACCCGCGCATGCGCCAATACCATCGGCCGTATGGTCCATGGACGAAAACTGGAAGATGCATGGGCCATAACCCCCGGCGATATTATCCATTATCTCCAGACGCTGCCTGAATCCTCACACCACTGCGCAGAACTGTCCTGCGGGGCGCTGTACCGGGCCCTTGCCCATGCCCGGACAAATATTCGCGATCCATGGAAAAAGAATTATATTTTCAAATAAGCCCCAGGCGGTGATCGGCAAAGCGGTGTTTAAAGCCTTGCGCTCGGCCGACATTGGCCGGAATGGGAAATACTCACAGAGTTGATGTCAAATAATTCATATGCATGATCTGATCGCTACACTTATTGGCCGTTTCCGGGATCTGGCCGCAGTTACTGACCCATCCGGGAATCTGATGTATCTAAGCCCCGCCGCCCGCCGGCTGCTGGGCGTGGCCCCGGAGGCCGACGTTACCAAACAGCACATACATGCAGTCCTCTGCAGCGGCAACAATGGCTTTTCCGCAAGCCCGGATTCTGATGACAGTCTGACAGAACCAGGGCCGGAAGGACGACCGATTTTCGGCGCAATCATGTCCCATCATTTACAGGATGGCCGTATCGGGGGTTTTTCCTACCAACTTCACCCGGGTGCACAAAAATCCGATTTCCAACCCGGGCCGATGCAGCAACAGCCAAATGGGCAAACCGATGTTGCCGGAGCAAACAAAGCTCCGGGCCGCAGTGCACATGCCGGTATCCTGCAGCAAATCGAAATCTCCCAGGTCTTTTCCGCCCTTGCCGAGCCGGTAATTGTCTATGACCCGGCCGGCACCCCGGTCATGGCCAACCCCGCGGCAATCCATATGATGGGTTTTGATCCCACGGGTATGCCCTGGCGGAACTTTATTCAAAAAAAAGTCCTGCTTTATCCCAACAATCGTGCGGTACCCTTTGATCAACTACCCTGCAGCAGAGCCCTTGCCGGGGAAAAGGTGCGCGATGAAAAATTTATCCGCACAGATGCCCAGGGCAGGGAACGGACCTATGAATTCAACGCAGTTCCCCTGCGCCACCAGGGTCGAATTACGGGCGCGGTTACCGTGGTCCGGGATGAAACTGAGCGAAGCCGGCTCATGGACCAGCTGGAAACCGAACGCACGGCCCTGCAGGCCATTATTCACAGCGCCCCGGAAGCCATCATCGTGGTGGATGAAGAATGCCGCATCGTCATGACCAATCCCGCGGCCAAAGAATTTTACCAGCAGACCCCAACAGACCGCATACCCGGAGCCATGGGCCCCGGATACAACGACAGCTCTCCGCCCTATGATCCCGTGGACCTGCCCCTGGCCCGATCCGTATTCCAGGGAGAGATGATCGTGGATCATGAACTGGCAGTTGACCTTCCTGAAGGCAAATGCCGGCACGTGCTGGTCAACACCGCTCCCATACGCAATCCACGAGGGAATATCACCGGTGCGGTGGGCGTTTTCCATGATATCACCCAGCGCAAGCAGGAGCGCCTGGAATTGGAGAAGGCGCGCACTGAGCTGGAAAAAAGGGTGGCGGAACGTACCGCAGAACTCACCCGCACGGTGGAAACCCTGAGAGAAGAAATCGAGCACCGCAAAAAAATCGAGGCCAGACTCCAGGATTCCCAGGAAAAGCTTCGGCATTTTTCCCACAGAATGCTGCACACGCTTGAAGCCGACCGCCAGAAAATTGCCCGGGAACTCCATGACAGCCTCGGGGCAAGCCTTGCGGCCATCAAGTTCAGCCTGGAAGAAAAATTATCCCAGATGCCCCCGGATCCGCCCGATCATATAATGTCTCTGGAAAGCATTGTCTCTTATCTGATGACGACAATCAAGGAGACAAAGCGCATCTCCGCCAACCTGCGCCCCACCATCCTCGATGACCTGGGGCTGCTGGCGACTATCACCTGGTTCTGCAGGGAATTTGAGTATTTCTACCCCCATATCCGGGTGGAGCAGCAAATCCGGATTCAGGAAGAAAATATCGATGAGCCATTAAAAATCGTGATCTACCGGATTTTACAGGAAGCCATGAACAATGCCGCAACCCATGCAAATCCGGAAAACATCCGGCTGGTGCTGGAAAAAAACGGGGGCCGCATCAAGCTGGCGGTCTCCGACGACGGAAAGGGATTTGATCCGGATGCCCGGCTCCGCGCATCGGTTCCCATCAGCGGGTACGGCATTCAGGGCATGCAGGAAAGGGCCAGCGTGTGCGGGGGAGACTTTGAAATCCACTCCCGGCCGGAAAAAGGCACCCGGGTGACAGTCAGTCTGCCCCGGCCGCCGGATCAGACCTGTTAACCAGGGTAATTGTCTTTGTGTACCAGGCCCTTCTCAATGGCAAAGGAAGTCAGGGCTGCGGCGCTGTGCAAATCCAGCTTGCCCATGAGATTGGAACGGTGCTTTTCCACGGTCTTGACGCTGATATGGAGCATGCCGCTGATTTCCTTGTTCAGATACCCCTCGGCCAGAAGTTTGAGCACCTCGCGTTCCCGCTGGGTGATGTTATCCCAGGCAGAGCGGGTTTTCATTTGCTTGCGGCCTTCAATGTAGCCTTCCATAACGTTATCGGCTATGCCCGGGCTAATGTAGGTTCGGCCCTTGAGCACACTGTTGATGGCCACCAGGAGTTCCTCCCGGCTGGCATCCTTGATGCAATAGCCATTGGCACCGGCATTAAACGCCTCAAGCACGTACTGATCAGATTCATGGATGGTCAACGCCAGAACGGCAACCTCCGGATAGAGACGCTTGGACTCCTTGATCACACTGATGCCGCCGAGCCGTGGCATGGAAAGATCCAGCAGCAGCAAATCCGGCGTGTTTTCGCGAATGACTTCAAGGGCCTGCAGACCGTCTTCGGCCTCTGCAATTACCTCCAGGTCCTTGCGGCTGTCCAGCATGGCTTTTAAGCCGTCACGAAACAATTGATGATCTTCCACAATGACGATCTTTTTGGTTTCCATGGAGGTCTTTTTCCGTCCCTCATCCCGGAGTGGATCATAAATGGCAGGCAATACAAATGATCATAGGCCATATTCTCTTATTATCTATAAAAAAAACCGCCGCATGTCAACACAAACGACATTGCGGCGGCAGTACTTTGAAAATACACGCGAAAAAAAGCGTCACGCCACCCGGGCAAAGGCGGCGTATTCCTCAAAATCCCGGATTTCATTGCTCAGGTAGTGCCTGAGTTCTTCCATGATCTGTTTTTCAAGCTGGCGGACCCGCTCTCTGGAAAGCCCCAGGCGATCGCCCAGCGACTGCAGGGTCATGGGGCTATCGGAATAAATCCGCAAATCCAGGATCTCACGCTCCCGGAAAGGAATTTTTTCTCTGAATTCCAGGACTTTATGATTCACCATGCAATCGATCTGCCGCTCGGAGACTTCCTCTTCAATGGATTTGTCCTCATCGACCCTGAGAAAATCCACCCAATCCGTATCCGAGTCTTCGTTTAACGGTGCATCCAGGGAAATATCGCGGTTGAGCAAGCGCTGGTCCATATCCACGATATCTTTTTCCTCAACCCCGCATCGCTGTGAAAGGCGCTTGGAATCGGCATCAATGCCCATTGCCGAGAGTTTTCTGCGTTCCTGCTTGAGCTTGTAAAAAAGCTTGCGCTGGCCTTCGGTGGTCACCACCTTGACCATGCGCCAGTTGTCCTGCATATATTTCAGGATATAAGCCTTGATCCAAAAGGAGGCATAATAGGAGAACTTGACGTTGCGATTGGGATCATATTTGCGCACCGCCTGCATCAGGCCCACGTTGCCTTCCTGGATCAGGTCGAGCAGATTGCGGTTCCAGAACCGCTGAAATTTTAAAGCAATCTTGACCACCAGCCGAAGATTGGAAACCACAAGTTCATATGCGGCCTGGTCATCATCGTGATCCTGGACCCTTGCAGCCAGGTAGCGTTCCTGATCCCGGGTAATGAGTCCGTGGGTGCGGATATCTGCCATGTATTGCTGGACCGGATCAAATTTCCTTCTCCCGCTTTTAAATTTTTTCTCTGCAGCTTTGCGGGCCTCCACGGTTTGTTCGATATCTGCGTATAAGGGCTCCGAATGACTGTTGCGGGACGGGGCGGCCGGGCTGTATGCAGGATCATGAAACATAGTAAAACCTCCTTGATGCAAAACGGGTTGTCACCTAAAAAACGCTGTTGCCAAAAAAATCTTGGAGCTTACTGTTGACTTCAGGTATAAAAAAATCATCCGGGAAGATACATTGGGGATGGACTGTATTTCACCGTAAGAAAACCCCTAGAAGCATACAGGATTGACCGTAGTGGTCCGGGCAAAACACTTTGAAAACCAGCACAGGCGAGGGAAAAGGCAATGAAACAAACGGGTTTGGCTGCATGGGCGGTCGTGGCGATTCTGCTTGTTTTCACCGTTCCGGGTTTGGCCAGGGAAAAAGCAGAAATCAGTCCGCAGAGCCGGTCCTGCCTGGGATGCCACAAAAACGCAACCCCGGCCATTGTGACCGACTGGCAAAACAGCCGGATGTCACAAACCACACCGGCACAGGCCATGAAAAAAGAAAAGCTTGAGCGGCGGATTTCTGCTGATGCGATTGCCGGGAATCTGGAAAACGTTGTGGTGGGATGCGCGGAATGCCACACCCTGCGACCTGAAACCCATGCCGACAGCTTTGCCCATGCCGGACAGAAGGTTCACACCGTGGTCACCCCGGAGGACTGCGCCGTCTGCCACAGCCGGGAAAGAGAAGAATTTTCCAACAATCTCATGGCCGAAGCCCATGGCAATCTCATGGGAAACCCGCTTTATGACGCCCTGATCACGGCCGTCAACGGCCGGCTTTCACTGGATGAGAACAATGGCCTTTCCCAGCATAAACCGGATGAACAGACAAACGCAGACTCGTGCCTGCATTGTCACGGCACAAAACTGACCGTGGAAAAAACCGCCGAGCGGCAGACATCCATGGGCCCCATGGAATTTCCTGTGATCCGGGGCTGGCCCAACCAGGGAGTTGGCCGGATCAACCCGGACGACAGCCGGGGATCCTGCTCAGCCTGCCATCCCCGGCACCGGTTTGCCATTGAGACGGCCCGCAAACCCGAAACCTGCTCCCAATGCCACAAAGGACCGGATGTGCCGGCCTACAAAGTCTACAGCGTCAGCAAGCACGGCAATATTTACAACGCCGGCAAGGCTTCCGGAAAATGGGACTTTTCCGCAGTGCCCTGGACCGTGGGAGAGGATCTGGAAGCGCCCACCTGCGCCACATGTCATGTGAGCCTGCTCACGGATGCAAACGGCCGGGTGATTGCCGAAAGAACCCATCAAATAAACGACCGCCTGGGACGGCGGATTTTCGGACTGCCCTATGCCCACGCCCATCCGCGGTCTGCCGACACCACAAAGATCCAAAGCAAAGACGGCCTGCCGCTGCCCACAGCCCTTGACGGCACGCCGGCAGAAGAATTTCTCATCAGCAAACAGGAGCAGCAAAAACGCACCAGAACCCTGCAGCAGGTCTGCCAGAGCTGTCACAGCACCGGCTGGGTTCAGGGCCATTTCAATCGTCTGGCCAACACCGTTGAAACGACCAATGACCAGGTGCGCACAGCCACGCAGATCCTGAAAAAGGCCTGGCAAACAGGTGCCGCCCGGGGCCCGCAATCCGGAGCCAGCCCGTTTGACGAACCCATTGAACGCATGTGGACCGAAACCTGGCTGTTTTACGCCAACTCCGTGCGGTTTGCCTCTGCCATGGGCGGGGCGGATTACGGGGTTTTTGCCCAGGGAAGATGGCACCTGACGCGCACTATCCATAAGATGGCCAAAATGGCGCAATCCGGGGCCGGATCCAACCGGCAGGCGCCGTAATCCATCACCAGGGCGGAGAAATATGTCCCGGGTTGATTTTTCTTTGCAAAACTGACAGGATAAATATAATTTACCGCCTGAAAGGATCAATATATTTTGTATTTGACATGCTTATCCGCCAGCCCCGGTGCGAAAGGGCTTTGCCATGTATAGAAAACGGGCAGGCGAAGTCCTGCGAATCGAGGCCGAAGGCATTGAAAAACTTGCGGCCCATCTTGATGACCAGTTTAACCGGCTGGTGGACCTGATCTATCAGTCCCGGGGCCGGGTGATTGTGGCCGGGATCGGGAAATCCGGATTAATCGCCCGAAAAATTGTGGCCACCTTAAACAGCACCGGCACCCGATCCCTGTTTCTCCACCCGGTGGAGGCCATGCACGGGGATCTGGGCATTGTATCTGCAGATGACGTGTTTATCGCCCTTTCCAACTCAGGGCAAACCGATGAACTCAACATTCTGATTCCCAGCATCCGCAGTGTTGGCTGCCCGGTGGTGGCCTTTACGGGAAATTCCCGCTCAAGCCTGGCTGCCCAGAGTGACCTGGTCATTTACGTGGGCGTGGAAAAAGAAGCCTGCCCCCTGGGACTGGCACCCACGGCCAGCACCTCGGCCCAGCTGGCCATGGGCGATGCCCTTGCTGTTGTGCTGCTGGAAAAACGCAAATTCAACACCAGTGATTTCCAGAAATTTCACCCCGGCGGCAACCTCGGCCGTCGGCTGTCCTACGGGGTGGCCGATATCATGCTCACCGGAGGGGCAGTTCCCACGGCAGCCGCCGGTACGCCCATGGAACAGGCACTGGCAGACATGGAAAGGTGCCGGCTGGGGGTCATTTTTATTGTTGACCGGGAAAACCGGCTTGCCGGGATTATCACAGACGGGGATATCCGACGTATGGTAGTGCAGAAAATATCGGTGTATGAAAACACCGTGGATGCCATGATGACGCCTGACCCCAAACACGTGTATCCGGCAACACCGCTTTATGAGGCCTTAAATATCATGGAAACCCATCAGATCACCGTTTTGCCGGCAATCGATGAAACCGGCACGATCGTGGGGGCCCTGCATCTTCATGACATCCTGGGAAAAGGCGCACTGAAATTCAACCCGGTCTGATTGCGCCACAGCGCAAAAAACCGGGTTTGCATACAAAACAAAGATATGTTTGGAAAGAAGCAAAATGACGATATACACCAATATTGACATGGACATGGATACCCGAATCGACACCCTTGGCGAGGCCAAGATCGAATCTCCCATTGCAAAGGAATTAAACGGCTCCAGGCAGGAGATTTTCAAAGATGACAATGAGCGGGTGTTAATTGAACTGGAAGCCAAAAAAATCACAGAAGCCATCCAGGAAGGAACAACCCCGCCTTCATTCGAACTGGCCGGGCCCCGGAAAAAAATCTATTTTGATCCCAGCAAGCTCAAGTGCGCCCTGGTGACCTGCGGCGGGCTGTGCCCCGGGTTAAACAACATCATCCGCTCTATTGTCCTGGAGCTGTATCACTCCTACGGGGTAAGACATATTTACGGAGTCCGCTACGGGCTTCAGGGATTTATACCCGAATACCAGCACGATGTCCGGGATTTGAGCCCGGCTAACGTGGTGGACATTCATGAAATGGGCGGCTCCATCCTGGGCTCCTCCCGGGGGCCTCAGGATATTGAAGCCATTGTGGACTGCCTGGAGCGGATGAATATCGGCATCCTGTTTATGATCGGCGGCGACGGCACACTGATGGCGGCATCCAAAATTGATGCCTCCATCCGGCAGCGGGGTCTGAAGATCAGTGTTATCGGCGTGCCCAAAACCATTGACAATGACATTCACATGGTTTCCAAATCCTTTGGATTTGACACGGCCGTAGACATTGCCACCGGTGCCATCAAGGGAGCTCACAAGGAGGCTGAAGGCTACCCCAACGGCATCGGGCTGATCAAGCTCATGGGCCGGTACTCCGGGTTTATCGCAGCCACGGCCACCCTGGCCCAGCAGGACGTCAATTTCGTGCTCATCCCGGAAATCGATTTTGACCTGGAAGGACCAAACGGCCTGATCACAAAGCTACAGGAACGTCTGGCCCAGCGCAAGCATGCGGTTATCCTGATTGCAGAAGGTGCAGGACAGAAATTCTTCGAATCCCACAAAGCGGAATATGATCCTTCCGGCAATATAAAGCTCCATGACATCGGGCTGTTTTTAAAGGAACAAATCCAGAAATACTTTGCCGCAAGGGACATGGAGATATCGCTGAAATATATTGACCCCAGCTACATGATCCGCAGCCTGCCGGCCAATTCCAATGATCACGTGTATTGCACGTTTCTGGGAAGGGATGCGGTCCATGCCGGCATGGCCGGCAAGACCAATATGATCATCGGCCATTGGAACGATCATTTCGTCCACGTGCCGGTGCCGCTGACCGCAGGCAGGCGAAAGCATGTATTTGCCGGCAACAAGCTGTGGCAGACCGTCCTGGAGGCCACAGGCCAGGGAAGCCTGGTCAATCCATAGAGACCGGTTTAAGGGACAATCTGCACAAACCGGCTGTCAATGACATCCAGCAGGTACAAACGTTTTTCCGCCTCGCCGGAAGATAAAAAACGTGTTTTTCCGGTCACCCCTTCATAGGCGGGCATCTCAACCAGGGCTTTTTGCAGGGCGGGCCGGTTGGCGAGCTCTTTTTCCGCCAACCGGCTACAGATCATCATGGCCGAATCATAGGCCACCGCTTCAATAAACCCAGGGGATTCATCGTAAATCTCTTCAAAATCGGAGACAAACGCCTTTACGACCGGATTTTGACTGTTGGCGAAAAAACCCTCCGGGATCACAGCCCTTCGCAGCTGTCTTCCGGCAATCTGTATCATCCTGGGGGAATGCCAGAGATTGGTGCCCAGCAGATACACCTCATTGATATCGTGATACCGGAGCTGGGGAATGATCAAACCCGCTTTTTCAGGGCTGTCCGGGATGAAAACAGCATCAAAGTCCACAATCGGCTTCGGTTTGTCATCCGCTTCAGGCTCGGGCCGGACCCGCCGCTCCCCGGCGGTTTCAGGTGCGAAAGACGAAATCCCGGCCCGTTGTGTTTCTAAATGCAGCAGGCTTTCAGGCATCACCGTCCGGATCAGACTTTCAGACTCGGCCAGATCCGGCTCCAGGGGCTTTAAATCCTCGGGCAGATCATAATACAGCCCCACCAGTTTCTTAATGGGTTCGGCAAAATCGGTCTGATCCGGATCATAAGACTCCGCTCCCACAATGCGCCCGCCCCTGGCCAGCACCTGATCCCAGAATTGATGAAAAAAAGTCTGCCCATAGGCTTCATCCGGATAAAGCACGGCAAAACGACGGCAGCCCAGCTGCTGCGCGGCATAGCTGACAACGGCGTCCACCTGCATCTTTGGGGTCAAAAAATTGCGAAACACATAAGCCCCGGTTTCTGTCACGCCGGTCTTCTGACTCAGGGCAATAATGGGCACCCCCTTTTCCTGGGCCTCGGCCAGGGGTGCGGAGCCGCCGGTCATGGGGCCGATAATCGCCGCCACCCCTTGGTCAGCCAGCTCCTGAACCGCTTTTTTCGCAGTCTGCGGATCCGATCCAGAGTCCCGCACCAGCAGTTGTACCGGGGGAGAAAGACCCATGTGACTTCCAGCCTGATAAACCGCCAGTTCCACGCCTTTTAGCGCACGCTGGCCGAAAACCTCGTAGCGGCCGGACAGGGGGAGTACGCAACCCAACCGGTTGCCTTTGAAAAAAGCCTGGGCACTGATCCGCTCGATTTCCTGCCGGGCCTCCCCAACCAGGGGGTGATCCGGAAACTGGTCTGCAAATTTTTGAAAAACCGTCAAAGAATCGCCAATGCGGGCCTCTGCAGCCAACCGCACTGCCTGCTGGTACATGAGATATCCACTGGGCGGTTTTCCCGCCAGACGGTCGAGTTCGGCCTGAATCCGTTCCGGGGTCATGTGAAAAGCCGCAGCCAGCAAACGCTTTCCCACCTTTGGCTCCTGCGGCTTGTCGGCGCGGTCAAATGCAGACAAAAACATTTCATATGCCCTGTCAAAACGGCCAAGCGCCATCCAGGCATCGCCGGCCAGCAGATCCACACGGAGCTGCCGGCGGGCATCCAGGCGGTCTTCCGAAAGCTGTCGCCGGTATTCCAGTGCCTCCTGGAAGTCTGCCTGTTCCATATACGAACGCATCACAGCCACCTGTGCACGTCCAGCGGCATCGCTGTCCGGCATCTCCCGGATCAACTCCCGAAACAACTCACGCGCCCGGCCGTAATCCCGGGTATGCATCTGTATCATGGCCAGCTTGAAACGGGCATCAGCAACCCGGTCCCCGTCCGGATGCTCCTCCAGATACCGGGAATAGAGCTCTGCGGCCTCTGAATAAGCCGATTGCCCGTATTGCTGCTCAGCTTTTTCAAACAGGATCTGCTCCTGTTGCCTGTCTTTGAAAATATCGCGAAACGGCCTGTCCTTGGGTGCGCATGCAGTGATCAAAACAAGCAGACACAAACAGATTCCAATACTGTATTTTTTATTCATAACCCTGACTTTTCCCGGATGAACAGATAAAGACCGTCTTGACACCCTCCCTATACAAAAGATACAGTAATATATCAACAGGATTCCTGTTTTTCAAACAGCCGTGCACCCTTAACCCAACAGGTATAAAAATGCGCAAAATCCGATTTCTCCTCTTTCTTGCCGCCGCATTGCTGGTAGCCGGGACCACAGGCGAGGCCCGGATCTACCATTACACAGACAATAACGGTGTCACCCGTTACACCAACGACCTGTCAAGCGTCCCGGAATCATACCGGAACACGGCAAAAGCCAGCAGGGAAATTCCGGTCCGTCCGGCCCGGGCCGAAGATGACGCCAAAGCCACAAAACCCGGAGTCGGGGAAAAGCCCGATAAATCCAAAACCTTCCAGGACATGGAAGAACGGCGCCTGGAACTGGAAGCCAAAAAGCAGGCCCTGGACAAGAAATACCAGAATCTGATGCGGCAGCAAGAAAAATTAAAGGATGCCGGAAAACAGCTGAAAGGCAAAAAGCAGGTCAGGGCCTACGAGAAAAAGGTCCAGGCCCTCAATAAAAAGATCCGGGCCTATGAGGAGGAAAAAAACGCCCTGGAAGCCGAAATCGAGCAATACAACCAGAAAATGGACAACCTGCGCGACAGCAACTGAAACAACCCGGCTTCCCTAACGCGCCTTCCAGGAGGCTTCTTCCAGCCATCGGGCCAGAACTTCGGCATGTTGGCCGGCCCTGGTGATGGCAATTCCCTGAAGGCTTGCCACAAACAGGTCATGATCCTTGGGAATCGTGGCCGCCACCTTTTCCGAATCCAGACGGGAGGTAATCATGGCCTCGATCTCGGGCTCGCTTTTGTTGATCACAAAATAAAGGGGCCGGTCTGCATGCGCTGCCATCCCGGCCATCTTGGCTGCGAGCTTCAGGGATTCCGCAGTGGGATCCACCACCGCAAGCATCACATCCGCGCACCCGATCACACCCCGACCGAAATGTTCCACCCCGGCCTCTGTGTCCACGATCACAATCTGGCCGGAGTCCACCCGCAGGCTTTCGAGGAATCGGGTGGAAAGCATGCCCATGGGACAGGCGCACCCCTCTTTGTAATCATGGATCTTTCCAATGGAAACCACACGAATATTGCCGGTTTCTGAAACGCAATCTTCGGGCAAATCCGCCATGGACTGCCCCATAGAAAAGATGCCCTGTGGATTTTCAGAAATGGGTGCGTTTATTTTTTCCTTAAATCCCTTTTTGCCGCCAAGGCTTTCCATTAAATCCATGGGCGGGGCCACACCGATCAAATGGGCGATGCCGAAATTGGATTCATCTGCATCCACCAGCAGCACCTGGCGGCCCATGGCATCAAATGCCCGGGCCAGCATCACTGAAAGGGTGCTTTTGCCGCACCCGCCCTTGCCGCAAATCAATATTTTCATATAACCTCCTGTAAAACTGCAAAACGCGGCATCATCGCCGCAATTGAAATACAATGGGAATCTCCAGGCCAATCGGGGGATCCCCGGCAGCCGGGGGCGGCGGATCAAAGGGCCCGGCTGCCCGCACGGCTTCCACAGCAGCGTTATCCAGGCTGGAAAATCCAGAACTTTCCATCACCTCCGGATCTGAAACCCGGCCTTTGGAGTCCACATGAAATGACACAATCACCCGGCCCTCCTGGCGGCGCTGCCGCGCAAAGCCCGGGTACTGCTTATTTCGTTCAATGGCTGCCCGGAGCCCGGAAAAATAGGCGGCCATAACATCTTTATTCGGCCTTGCGGGCCTGCGTGGTTCCGGACGGTCTTCAGCGGTTTCAAAAGTTTCCGGGCCCTGCCATTGGGCCACCTGCTCGGGCACAACCTCCGGCTGTTTTGCTTCGGGCACTGCTGGCTCCTGCGTCGGAATCTCCGGCAGACGGGGCGCATCCGGTGTTGGTGCGTCAGCAGCAGGGGCCGGATCCGGAGGACGGGCCGGGGGTTTGGGCACTGGCCGGCCTTCGGGTTCTGCTGCTGTATCCACCGTCACTTCAATGACTTTTTCCGGCGAAGAAGGTGACATCTGCCGAAACTGCCAGAACAAACCCAGATGAAGGCCCACAGAAAAAATCACCAGCATCCAGAACAGCCAGTTGATGTTTTGGAAATATTTGATAAACCCGGCCATAGGGTATGCGCTCAAGGCCTTTTGCCGGCTTTTTCAGTGGCCAGAAACAGGCGCCCGGCGCCCGCGGCCCGGGCAATGTCCATGACATTGACCGCAGATTCAAGATCAACGGACCGATCTGCCTTGACCATCACCAGACTGGAGCCGGGCTCAGCCCGCAGCCGGTTTTCCAGCCTTTGCTGAAGATTGTTTAAGGCCACTGGTTCCTCTCCGAGATAGATCTTGTCATCCCGGTCCAGATAAACTGTAATTTCCTGACGCTCCCGGGCTGCTGCGGAGCTGGATTCCGGCAGATTGACGTCTATGCCGGACTCGGAAATAAAATTGGTGGTCAGCAGAAAATAAATCAGCAGCATAAAAACAATATCAATCAAGGGCGTCATGGGCGCCTGCATCCGGTAACGCTCTTTTTTCTTTCGATGCACCAGCATGGAGGCCTCCTTATTTCCGTCCGGTCAGGGCAGTGAGAAAAGTGACCGCACCGTCGTGAAGCCGGGCCTCGTAGCGCTCCACCCGGGCCAGCAGGTAGCTGTGGATCACCATGGCCGGCAGGGCCACGGCAAGTCCCAGGGCGGTGGTGAGCATGGCCTCCCAGATACCGCCGGCCAGTACTGCGGCATTGACCTTGCCGCCCATTTCCTGAATCACCATAAACGCCTTGATCATGCCGATGACGGTACCCAGCAGGCCCAGCAACGGCGCAATATTGCCAATGGTGGCAAGGGCCTGCAAATACCGGGACAACCCCCGGACTTCTTCTTCGGTGGCATGAATGATAACGGTTTCCAGAACCTCCCTGTCTTCGTTGCGATAATCCATTGCCTTTCGCAATACCCGCCCCATGGGGGAATTGCTTTGTTCCGCCATCCGGGCCGCACCCGGGGCATCGCCGGATTTAAGCAGGCTGATAACTTTCTCAGCCAGCCCTGCACCCCTGGCGCGCATGAGAGTAAAGCGAATCACCCGTTCCAGAAAAATGGCCAGCACAAGCACCGAACACAGCAGGATCGGAATTACCAGCACTCCGCCCTTTGCAATAAATCCAAGCGTCATTAATCTTTCTCCTTTTACCGAAACTGGGTCTAACTGTCTGCTTCTTTGCCGGGCTCAGTGTGAATATCGGCCACGCCGTCATAATCCAGATCTTTGGAGCGCTTCAGCAGGTGCTGATTCTCCCCGTAGATTTCCCAGACATCTGCGCTGCCGTCTCCTGTGGTATCCCGGCGGATTTCGGAAAGACGTCCCTGTTCATACGAATACCAGGCATCCGGAGCCCCGTTTCCGGTTAAATCTTTTTCCGCGAAAACGACCTGCCCATCTTTGTCATAATACCAGGTCATGTTCAAAGACCCGGCATCATCGCCGTGCCGTGTCTGCTGCTTGATCAGGCGGCCGCCTCCATTATACCAAGCCCGGCGGTCGGCCCGGCCGTCGCCGTTTTTATCAATTTCCACCATCTGTGCGCCAATGCCGGAGTCAAGAAACACAGCTGTTTCAAATCGGCCGTCATGATCCTTGTCCTGAAAAATCTGACCCTTTTTCTCCCCGGAGTAAAACCGGCGCCAGTCCGTCTGACCATCATGATTGGTATCTTTTTCCTCCCGCACCAGGTTCTGATTTTCATAATACCGGGTCTTTTCTGCAACACCATCGTTGTCTGCGTCAATGACCACTTTTTTGTCATTGCCCGATTCAGTCGGGTATACGGTCTGCTCGGGATGGCCGTCATAATCGGCATCGTTTTCCACCCTGGCGGGTTTGCCGTTTTTATAAAACACGATCCGGTCAAATTTCCCATCCTGATTGGTGTCGTATTCCGCCTTTTGCGGCTGCGTATTTTGGAAAAAAACCCTTTCATCCCAGCGGCCGTTTCCGCTCTGATCAATCTGCCGCTTTTGAATTTTTCCGCCAATGTATGTCTCAAAACGATCAAAGTCGCCATTGCCGCTGGTATCCTGCTTTCTGGTCACCAGCTGCCCGTTTTCATATTCCATAACCGTATCCAGTCGGCCATCTTTTGTGGAGTCGATCTTCTGTCTGGTCACCCGGCCCTTGCTATCAAACTGCAGGCTTTTTTGAACCCGGCCCTGGTCATCAAGCCGCTGCTGGCGGGTCCGCTGTTCATTGTTATAAAAATCGCGGACATCGATTTTACCGTCGCCGGTGGTATCACGTTCAATGCGCACCAGTCGGCCGTTTTCATAATACTGGAAGCCATCCATGTCCCCATCGTTGTTTTGGTCCACAAACAGCTTGACCAGCCGGCCGGATTTGTCAAAATGGGCAATCTGGTCCACTTGCCCGTCATTATTGGTATCGCGCTCGATGCTCCGCTCGTTTTCCGCCTCACCAGCCCAAACAACGGCTCCATGCCCCAATATCCCGGCCGCCAAAAGGAAAAGCACCGCCGGGACGGCAGCCAAAGTGGTCATTTTTTTTGTCATGTCTGCAAACATACGACATTATCCAATATTGGCAAATCATAGGGTATCATCCATTTCAAACCAAAAAAGCCACAAAGTGTTCATTCCCTTTGCCGGGGAATATAAACCTTCGTGGCTTCGTCACTGCACCCGTATTAATGCCGCGCACTCAAAAAACGCAAATCATAATCGGCAGATTTGTACAATCAAAAAATTCCGTAAGACGCCTTCTGACGCCGTTAACTTTATTATTTTACCCAAATTGTGCAACAAGTCAAGCAAATTACTGACAACACTGGCCACCCCCGGAAAAACAGTCGCTTGGGCATGATTGGCCTAAAATAAAAGCCCTGCTCCCGAAAAGGGAGTCAGGGCTTTTTGATTTTCAGAACAAAATCCGGAAAAATTACAGCTCAAGCCAGGAATCGGAATAGAGCTTGCGGCCGAGGATCACGTCCACGGTCTTGACATAGTCGGCCAGTTCTTTTTCATACTGGCTGGCATCTACGGGCTCGTCCATGGCTTTTTGGATCACGTCCACGATTTCCGGATGTTTTCCCTTGGCAATGGCGGTCAGTTTTTCATCCAGGGGATCGGAAATCACAGAATACATGCCGTAGCGCTCCAGCATGACCATGTAGGTCTGATTCAAAATGGGGCGCAGATAAGCCGGCGGGCCGTTGGAGATATTGGACAGCCCGCAGGTGCTTTTGGCGCCCGGGGCGATATCCTGAAGCATCATGTAAAAATTCATCAGGCTCACCAGCTGTTCCTGCTGAATGTTGACCGGGGTGACAATGCCGTCGACCCAGATCTTTTCATTTGCAATGCCCGCTTCATTGGCTGCATACAGCAGTTCCACGCACAGTGCCGCCCGCTCGTTTTCATCCCGGGGCAGGCCTTCCGGACCCCACATCAGGGCGATGAAATCGGCATTGTACTCTGCGGCAATGGGCAGCATTTTTTCGTACCGCTCGGGCCGGGCCATGATCGAGTTGATCAGGGGCGGCTGAGCGGTGGCCTTATAGACCTTCAGGCCTTCAGCAATGGCATCAATATTGGAAGTATCCAGGGCCAGGGGCAGTTCCGTGACTTCCTGCACGGTCTTGACCACCCAGGGCATCAGTTCGGTGCCGTCTTTCTTGGCCGGGCCGAGGTTGATGTCAATATAATCCATCCCCCGGGCTTCCTGGTCCTTGACTTCCTCCTGGATGGGGGCTGGGTCCCGTTCCTTTAATGCCTTGCCAATTTTCTTGGACATGACATTCAAACTTTCGCCTATCAACTGCATGGAGAACCTCCCTTTGTTGGTTCTGCGTCCGGCACAGACTGCGGGTCCGGGCCGGATTCTCGGTTATTGTCTCTGCTTCAGGAATGCCGGAAGGTGCGGGGCTTCCCGCGGCCCGACCGTTACGGTCCAGTCCGGAAGCTCTTCTTCGATCTCACCGGTAATGGAAGCGGCATAACCGGGAATAATGAGTTCCTTGTTTTTGACCTTGTCGGCAATGCCGCATTTTTTCACAAACATGCCCACATCATCGCCGGCAAATTTTCCGGCCGCCCACGCCGTTAGCACGGACAGGCCTTCGGTGTCTTTGACCAACAGCCAGGCCGGAACCTTGCTGCCTTCAATCTCGCCGGAGACAATAAAATAGGTCAAAGCAAAGTTGGTGGTGATCAGCACCGGTGAATTCTCGTCCGGATTACCGATGGGGTAGATGTCTTCCACCACTGTCATGGGCCGCTGCGGGTCAGTGAAGATATTGAGCCGTTCGAGCAGCAGGGCAAACAGGGATTCACTGGCAAAATCCGACATCACGCAAATGGCGCCGTACTTGGCAATGAACATGGAGGCCAGAAGCGTTTCCATGTCCAGATTGGATGCCATTTCGCACGGAAATACAATGGTGGGATACCCAACCGAGCGGTTGCTCTTTTTCAGGGCTGCCCGGCGAATGTTGACCTGGTCTTCATAGGCCTTCTTGACATCCCTGGATCCGGAATCAATGACGATCTTTTTAAACCCTTCATCCCTAAGCTTGTCGGTCATCTCCATGAGGCCTTCCACGGAATCGGCCTTGATGGTCAGGGGAAGGTCGTTTTCCTTGGCCAGTGCGGAGAAATCGTCAAAATTATCCTTGGTGGCTGCATAAATCAGGGGATTTTTAAACTTGCAAACCTCCACGGCGGCCTTCATCACATCGAGATTTTCCGACATCAGGATGAGGTTGAATTCCGAGTTTTCAGCAATCTTTTTGGCCTTGGCGGCAAATGCGTCGGCATCGCCGTTGGCGTCTTCCAGGGCCACAAGCTCGGGCCGCAGGGTAAAGCCCACGCGCTCGAACTGGAAGGCATTCCATACCTTGAGTTTCTGGTCCAGTTCCTTGTCATCCATGTCTGACTTGATCTTGCCGGCCAGTGCAGTGGGATTGAAAAAGGTTTTTTCGTGGCGGTACTGAACGGTTTCGCCGCCCACGGTTCTTGCCCGGACCCCTTTGCCGATCTGAACCGGCAGAATCGGGGGGGCCGATGCTTCGGCCAGCTGCTCGCGCGCCTCATCAGATACATACGGGCAGGCGTCGAGTTCGGCTTTTCCGGAAGCAAGGTTCATTGCAAAGGCAAGACACGTGGGAGCCCCGCATTCCTTGCAGTTGGTCTGCGGCAGCAGCTTAAATATCTGAATTCCGGTGAGTGCCATTTTTTTCTCCTCGCTTTACGCTATCCTGTCATTATAACCGAATCAGAACCGGGCCGCTGTCTGCGGCCCGGTTCCTTGTCTGCTGTCATCAACCCACGACGGATTCCAGCTTCAGCGCCGGATGATCCTTTTCCTTGAGAAATTCCATGACTTCCTCTTCCGTGGTGCCAACGGTCTCATCTGCGATCTTGTCATAAAAATCCGGAACACCCAGTTCCTTGGCCCGGGAATCAATCCGGTCCTTGATCTCTTCTTTGAGCATCTTGGGCATCCAGACGATTCTGAGCAGTCCGCCTTCGTCCATATCCGGCGGACCGTCGCCGCGGATGAACTTGCGCTGGGTGATGTTGAACTTGGAATGGCCCACAAAACCCGGCGATTTGGCACCGCCGCCCATGACACCGGCCAGGGTAGTAAACTTCATACCGCATGGGGTGTCTCCGGTATATTCCCGGTTGACCGTCATAACCCCGTTACAGGTGGGCAGCACCGCAGCGATGCACTCGCAGCACCCGCACGTGGTCATGGGATCATAAACAATGGAGTAGAAGTTGTAGCCTTCCACCGCACCGCGGGATGCCTGCTTGACAAACTCATTGACCCCTTTCCACTGACCCAGGCGCGGATCAATTACTTCACCCTTTTTAATTGGCTGGTTGGGGCCTGTGGGGTTGATCTCGTAGGAGGCCTTGCAGTCCATCCAGTTATAAGCGCCGCACAGACCGGTCCGTTCCGGGGATACCGAGCAGACGTGATTGGGCGCAAAGGACTGGCACAGGGTGCAGGAGTAGTAAGTTTCCACATCCTCGTCCTTCATGTTCTCCACCCGCTCGTCGCGCTGCTTGTACTCGGCCCGGGCGCGTTCTGTCATCTTTTTCACGTCGTCCTTTTTGGTATACAGGGTCACCTGAATCTTATCGAGGACCTTGCCGAAATCCTGATGCATCTTGGCATGGAGGACCACGCCGATGTCCTTTAAGGTAAAGCCCTTTTCCACGGCCGCCTTGCTCACCCGGATCCAGGAAATGTCGCGCTGACCGATATGCATAACGCCCTGGATATAGTTGATCAGGTGATGGATCTGGCGTTCCAGGATGGGCTCAAAGTCCGCCTGGAACTCCCGGCCGGCGATCTGGACGTAAATGCCCAGCGGCAGGGTGTCGCCTTCGCCGAGATCCGGGATATCCTTGCCCACCACCTCGACCTTGCCGTCTTCGATCTCCTTCATGTCAGCCATTTTCACCAGCTCGGTGCACTGTGTCTTGCCGCCGCCCATCTGGGAATGCAGGTCTTTTCCGCGCACCCGCTCGCCCTCGTAGGCCGGACCGAAGGAACAGGGGATATCGATCTGGGATACCTGCACTTTCAGGCCGCGGACTTCCACGGAGCGCTGAACGATCTCGTCATGGGGAACATTGGCCACCACATGCTCGTAGGTACAAATGCCGGTGGGCAGAATTTCCGGGATATCCGTGTCGGCCAGGGTGGGAAAACCCCAGTTGACGCATCCGGCTGCAGCCACGCCCCATTCGGTTCCAATGTCGCCCAGTGCGTTGACAAATGCAAAGATCCGGTCTTTGTTGTACTTGAGAATCTTTTTGTAGTCGCCCGGCTGCAGACCGCCAAAAGCCATGGCCGCACGGTTGGCAAACCCGAGGGCAAACACCGCAGAGGAGATATCCGGCCCAAAGGGCACGATGCGGGTATTCCACCCGACCTGAACGTCGGCTTCCAGGAGCTGGTCAATAATGGAAATACCCCGATGCTGGGCCGCGCAGAAGATGTAGAGATTGCGTTTCTGGTATTCTTCCACGATGTTCTTTGCGATCTCCGGGCTCGGGGCCGCGCCAACGATGGCGGCAAAACCCGGGGCCGAGCCGTCGACAAATTCCACGCCACGCTTGCGAAGTACAATGTCGTCTGCCGGGCCCAGCCAGACTTTGCCGTTTTCAATATCCGGATCTTCATGCGGATAGTAGAAATCCGGGTCCTTGACAATCCGCAGGGCCTCCTTGATTTCATAGGCCAGGATGGCCGCCATGCCGGCATCCAGCAGGGGGCCGAGAAACGGCAAATGATGCTTGCCCTTGATATGGGGGGGCAACAGCTTGCGGGCAAATTCCAGCGGTTTTCTCATGTCCTCAAGCGTTTCCACCTTCAGCCCGGTCAGCGAATAGATGACCGGCAGAAAATACCCGGTATTGGGAAATTCCACCTTGGTGGAGGCGTCATAGGACTGCAGGGTTTTTTCCAGTTCCCCTTCCACCTGGGAGACAACTTTATAGCCGCCCTGAATGGCAGCAAATGCGATCAGTTTAGACATACGGTCCTCCTTCGTTGAGGATTTGGTGTTGCATCGTCATCAGAAATATCTTTTGAGATCAAGTCTCTTGTATCCGTCATCCCAAGGCCTTTTATGCTTCGAGCTTCTGGCGGTCGGCCATGTCCATAAGCACCCGCTCCCGGGCCTTGTCAATGCCCAGGGCCTTGCGCTTGGAGTCGATGTGGGCGATCATCTTGTGGGCGTGCTTGATCGGATCAATTTCCAAATCCCACATGCCGCCGTACATTTTCTCCATTTCCTTGAACAGAAAATCCTGGAAAACCGGGGCGCCGGTGGTGGGGAACGTGACGCCAAACACCGTGTAAACACCCGAGGCCACAAAGTACTGACCAATGGAAATGGCTTTTTCACTCATCCATTCCGGGGCGCTTCCGGCAACAGGCAGCTCAGAGATATCATTGCCCAGACCGCCGGCATTGACCACTTCTGTGGCGGCCAGCAGAATCCGGCTATTGTCCACGCAGGAACCCATGTGCAGAACCGGCGGAATACCGACGGTCTCGCAAACCTCGGCCAGGCCGGCACCGCAGTAAACGCCTGCGGCCTCGGGGGTGAGCAGGCCTTCCATGGCGCAGGCAATGCCGTTGCAGCCGGTGGTCAACACGATCACATCATTTTTGATCAGTTCCTTGACAACCTGAATATGGCCTTCATTGTGACGGGTCCGGGCGTTGTTGCACCCAACCACGCCGGCAATGCCGCGAATACGGCCGTTGATGATATTGTCGTTTAAGGTGTAGTAATCCCCCCGGAAGGTTCCGCCCAGGTGGTACTGGATGGATTCCACACCGAATCCGGCGATCTGGGTGGCTTTCTGGCGCGGAATCATGACTTCGGCGCCGCGGTTTTCAAAGTTGTCAATGGCCATTTTCACGATGCGCTTGGCATCTTCCATGGCATAATGTTCGTCAAACTCAATGTGAATGACGTTTTCCTGCTCCATCTTGGCAATGGGATGGGTGGTGATCAGCTTGGTGTGAAAGCAGTTGGCCACATTGGCCACGTTTTGCATGATGCACTGGATATCGACGACCATGGCATCGCAGGCACCGGTGATAATGGCCAGTTCCTGCTGCAGGAAATTGGCTGCCGGCGGAATTCCGTGGCGTTGAAGGATTTCGTTGGCTGTGCAGCAGATACCGCTGAGCTGGATGCCCTTGGCCCCTTTTTCCTTTGCATAGTCCAGCATTTCCTTGGACTGGGAAGCCGCCACGATCATTTCGGAAAGGATCGGTTCATGGCCGTGGACAATCAGGTTGACATGATCTTCTTTCATCACGCCCAGGTTGGCCTCGGACTGCAGCGGATACGGCGTGCCAAAAAGGATATCCTGCAGGTCAGTGGCCAGCATGGAGCCACCCCATCCGTCGCCAATGGCAGCACGAACACCCTGTTTCATCAGGTTGCGGTAATCCTGGTCCACGCCAATATGGGTCCGGTGCATGATCTCCACGATTTCCCGGTCGATGTTTCTGGGCCTGACACCCTGTTTTTCCCATTTTTCATAAAGGGCCTGGGGCGCGCGCTTGAGATAAAACACCTCGCCTTCAGGTTTGCCCCATTCGGCCATGGCGATTTCGCCCACTTCCACTGCAACTTCATCCAGATCCCGGTCTTTGGTTTCCCCGTCGACTTCCACAGTGGTGGCCACGCCTAATGCTTCGGCTACCTGGACCAGTTTGACCGTGTCCTTGATTTGATAATCATTGGTTTCCTTACGGGCGGCGGTCAGAAAGACCTCAGCCACTCCCCGGCCGTGGTCGGAGTGGGCAGCCGCGCCGCCGGCGATCATCCGGATAAAGTTTCTGGCGGCAATGGTGTTGGCCGTGGCGCCGCAAAGGCCTTTTCGGGTGTCTTCCCCCTCGATGCCGCTTTTGGGCAGCGGCAGCCGGCAGGGCCCCATGCCGCAGTTCTTGCAGCAGGTACCCTGGGCACCAATGTTACAGGGCTTCATGGTTTCGGCGCGGTCAAAAACCGTTTCAACACCGAGTTGCTGGGCGCGGGCAATGAGTTGCTGGGATGCAACATCAATGGTTGCTGCAATCGGATCGGCTAGTTTTTCCTTTTTCGGAGCAGCTTTTTTTTCTTTTTCTTCTGCCATTAGAGGTTCCTCCTCTTGTTGCTTTTAAATTCGGCAAGTATGCATGTCGCGCCGGTGTCGGGCATATCAGCGGGTCTTTCCGCCATGGCGCAAGATGTATTGGATGCCTTTAAATACCATATTTTTATCTTCAGACTCTCCGGTGAATCCGGTCCAGTCTTTCCACAATTTTGTCCAGGTGGGATTTCTGTTCCTCTGCCGGGCTCAGGGCTTCGGGTTTTTCTGCCGCGGCCTCGCGCTTCTTGTGAAGCTGCTCGCGCTCCTTGGCCCGTTTTTCCAGCAGTTTTCTTTCTTCTTCGTCCCGCTTGGCCCGCTCTTCGGCTTCGGCCTTTTTCTTGGCCTCTTCCTCAGCCTTGACCTTGGCTTCGGCATCGGCCTTGGCCTTGGCTTCGGCTTCCTGCTTTGCCTTGGCTTCAGCCTCGGCCTTTTTCTTGGCGTCTTCTTCCGCCCTGGCCTTGGCTTCAGCCTCTGCCCTGGCCTTGGCTTCCGGATCCTCTGCCGGCTTGGCGGCCTTTTCCTCAGCTGCGGGCTTGGGCTCTTCTTTCTTGGGCTCTGCCTTCTTTTCTTCCTTCTTGGGGGCGGCCTTCTTGGGCTCTGCCTTCTTTTCTTCCTTCTTGGGGGCGGCCTTCTTGGGGGCGGCCTTCTTTTCCTCTTCGATCTTCAAATCCGGCTCAGGCGACATTGCGGCATAATCAATGTCCACATCAGCCAGCTGCTTTTCGATGGGGGCCACGTCGCTGGCGGCTCCGCCTTCCATAATCAGCTCGATGAAGCTTTTGACCATGCGAATGGCCTCGGGATGCCGCATAATGAGAATGTCAGAGCCGGCCATCAGGTAGGTCACCGCGCCCACCGCTTCCATGAGAATGCCCCGGCGCTCGGGATCTCCCAGTTCCGGGGCGTCGTCCATACTCTGATTGGCTTCCTTGCAGCGCCAGACTTCGTTTGCGAGATTGTTGACGATGGGATACTGCAGCTTGTCATCACCCTGCAGCAGGGCTGCCATGCGGATGCGCTCCATGACGGAATAAGAATACTCCATGCCGTAGCCCAGACCGCCGGTGGTGGGGTCGATAAGGATACGGTCATTGGGCACGCCAAGGTTTTCCAGCAGGATATTGACCTGCTTGGCCAGGTTGACGTCAATGGGCGAGGAAGAGATAATCGCATGGCCAAAGCCCATGGCGCTTGCACCGATACCCTTGTGATTGTCGTCTTCAACCGGACCGAGAACAAGGTTTTTGCCCTCGCAGGCCTCAGAGACCTTTTTGAGCACTTCCTCATCTTTCTGCACATTGGCCGTACCCCAGAGAATCAGCGGCACGTCAATGGCTTCGAGAATGTTTTTGACTTTTTTAACGATTTCATCGGGGCTGGCATCGTTCCCGTTGGGATCGGCGCTTTTGAGCTGCAAAACAATCATCTCCGCCCCGTACTGTTCCACGCATTTTTTGGCCCATGCCGCAGGATCACCCAGTACGTCCTCAAAGGGTTTCTTGGCCGCCTCTGACCAGTCTGTCGGCTCCATGTCCCAGATTTCCATTGCAATCTTGGGCTTATTGGGCATCTCCCCTTCGAACTTATAAAGCGGGAGACAGCTTTCGCCACCGACCGTTACGGCCTTGTCGCCTTTGCCGAGAGTAATCGGCCTGATGCTGCCTGCATAGGATTCTTTAAAGATTTCGAAGCCCAATGTTACCTCCTTATTCTTAAGCGATTTCAGTTGAAGCGGTATCCATTTACGATTTGATCACAATTTTCGATTTATTACTGCAAAACAGACAAAGCCTGCACGGCTCCTCTGTGTGATCGCCGGCTGCGCAATTGGGCCGATATCCTGCTTTATCGCGCAGGCAACACCCGGTGCCGGATTGTACGGGTCACCTTTTCATTCATACAGTTTTAAAAGATAAATTTAATATCAAAAAAAAACGTTTTGTCAATCATTATACAAGCTATTTTGTGGGTAAAACAGCTGCCACGCCCCTTGATCAACTCCCGAGCTGCCGGCGTCGTTCATCCATGCGTTTTTTTAATTTCGGAAACAGGCCCTGTTCGGTATGGGGCAGAAACAGTGCCGCAATATAATTGTCCATGAAGGACTGGGTTTCCGAAAGTTCAAAATTGGTCATCCGATTGACCGTAGCCACCACGTCACGGCGGATGCTGTTGGTCAGCGCGCTCATCCGGGCACCCATAAGCGAACCGTTACCGATAAAGGTGACTTTTTCCGGGTCGATTTCCGGCAGCAGACCGATGGTCATGGTTTTTTCCAGATCGATATAGCTGCCGAAGCCACCGGCCATGATAATGCGGTCCAGATCGTTGATCGACAGGCCGACCTCGGACAAAAGGGTTCGGCACCCGCTGTAGATTGCGCCCTTGGCGCGAATCAGGTTATCGATATCAATTTCGGTGAGCACCACGTCCCTGTCAATTCCAGAAACATCCTGCCAGGCCAGAACGTATTCATACACCCCGTCGACTTCCCGGATACGGTCTGTTTCCAGGTCCCGGTTGAATTTGCCCCGGTTGTCGATAATGCTCATTTCAAACATGGTGGCCACACAGGTGATCAACCCGCTGCCGCAGATCCCTTTGGGCCGGACATTGCCGATGGTCACATTCATGGGCTCCAGGGTCGCCGGATCAACGGAGAAGTCCTCTATGGCCCCTTCAGCAGCGCGCATGCCCAGCTTGATGCCGCCGCCTTCAAAAGCCGGGCCGGCCGAGCACGCGGCGCAAACCATCCAGTCCTTGTTTCCGATCACCACCTCGGCATTGGTGCCGATATCCATGTACAGGGTCAGTTCCTCGTCCTGATACATCCCGGAACCCATGACACCGGCCACGATATCTCCGCCCACGTAGCTTGAAACCTGGGGATAGACCAGGGCCGTAACATGATCCGGCACCTCCAGGCCGATCTCCACGGCCTTGAAGGCCGGATAAATATTGGCAGCCGGAACATAAGGCGACCGGCGGATGTATCGGGGATTGACCTTTAAAAACAACTGGGTCATGGTGGTGTTGCCGGCAAAGGTGATCGTGGAGATCTCTTCTGCATCAATGCCCGATTTTTTAATGATTTTGCCGATCACGGAGTTAATCGTGGATATAACAAGGGAGTGAAGTTTTTCCAGCCCGTCTCCTTTTTCCGCATACACGATCCGGCTGATGATATCCTCGCCATAGCTGATCTGGGAATTAAAATCCCCGTACTGCGCCAGAACCTCGCCGGAAATCAGGTCAATAACCTGGCCATAGATGCTTGTTGTGCCGATATCCACAGCAATGGCAAAATTGCGCTCTGTTGTATCGCCGGCATGAACACTGATGATTCTGTTTTTGCCGTCTTCGCGCACCGGCCTGGCAATGGTGGTGGTGACCTTGAAATCCGCTTCACGCGCAACATCCGGAATTTTGCGGATCACCGACAGGTCAAACTCCAGACGGTGTTCGTTGTGATCCTTCTGCAGGGCCTGAACCAGCCGGGTGACGTCGGCCTCATTGTCGGTTCCATCGGGCACGGGCATTTCCACGTAAACCTTGTCCACGGCCGGGACAAACATGCCCTTTTCCTTGAGGTCTTCCAGATTTAACTGCTTGATGCGTGCGGTTTTGCGGGCCGTTGCCTGCAGGTTCAGCACCTTGGCATCAATGTAGGATTCCGTGGGGATCCTTACGGTCAGGTCGCTTTTGACCTTTGACAGGCACGCCAGACGGTAACCCTTTTCCTGATCCTGCTGACTTAACTGCTCGGAAACCCCGCCTTCAACCTCACCGCTTTCAATTATCACCCGGCATTTTCCGCAGATGCCTTCCCCTCCGCAGGAGGCGTTGATGTGAACGCCCGCATCCATGGCCGCCCGGATCAGGCTCTGGCCTTCTTCCACGGTAACTTCCTTGTCGTGCGGCTGAAATGATACTGTATATTGTGTCATAACTTCTCCGATAATGGTGTCGCGATTTTTATTGCAATTCAGTTCTTGTTTACACATAACCCATGAGCAGTCCTACACGCAAGGATTTTGAGCATTAACCCAAAATCAGCACCACTTCTTTCGCTCATCCCACCAATAACCCGCCGCCCTGGTAAACAACAAACGAAGCCGTCCATGCCACCGCCGTGGTGTGGGCCACACTCAGAAAGGCCCACCGGACCGATCCGGTCTCTCTGGCAATGGCGGCAACAGTGGCCAGGCAGGGGATGTAGAGAAGGACAAAAACCATCAGGGACAATGCGGAAAGCGGAGTCATCCCGGAACGTTGCAATGCCCGACGCAGGGCCTCGGAATCGGTTTCGCCTTTTACGGCGTACAAAACCCCCAGGGTGCTGACCACGATTTCCTTGGCCACAAAACCGGTGAGAATCGCCACACTGCCACGCCACTCAATGCCGATGGGCTCAAAGACCGGACTCATCACCTGACCGATACGGCCAAGGTAGGATTTTTCGGCATGTTCCACCTGTTTTTCCCGCTGGAGACGATCGATTTGCTGCTGCTGCTGCTGTTTGAGGCCCTGCTTCTGCTGCGGTCCGGCATCGGCGATCTGCGCCGCATATTGCTGATTTACCGCCTGAATCCGGGCCTGGTAGTCCACATCATAATCGATATTTTTCGGATAGGCGGACAAAACCCAGATGATAATGGATCCCACAAGAATAATGCCGCCCATTTTCTTTAAAAACATCTTGGCCCGGTCCCACATGTGAATCAAGAGGCTTTTGAGCATGGGCACCCGGTAGGGCGGCAGTTCCATGACAAACGGGGCATCGGCTCCGGTGAGCAAAAAACTCCGCAAAAGCCGGCCCGTTAAAATGGCCACAGCAATGCCGGTGAGATACAGCAGGAATATCACGGTGCCGGCGTGGGCGGCAAAAAAGGTGCCGGCCAGCACGATATAAACCGGAAGCCGGGCCGAGCAGGACATAAAAGGGGTGATCATCACCGTTAAAATTCGGTCCTTGGGACTTTCCAGGGTCCGGGCCGCCATAATCGCCGGCACATTGCAGCCAAATCCCATGAGCATGGGGATAAACGATTTGCCGTGGAGCCCGATCAAATGCATGATCCGGTCCATTAAAAAAGCGGCCCGCGCCATGTACCCGGTATCCTCAAAAAGCGCAATGCAAAAAAACAGCAGCAAAATATTGGGCAAAAAAACCAGCACGCTGCCCACCCCGGCAATGACCCCGTCAAGCAGAAAACTTTTCACAACTCCCGGCGGCAGCATTGCATCGAGGCCGCCGGAAATCATCCCGATGCCGGCTTCCAGCCATTCCATGGGATAGGCTCCGAGGGTAAAGGTGATCTGAAACATTGCCCAGATAAAAAAAATAAAAATGGGGAATCCCAGAAACCGATTGGTCAGCACCATATCAATATTGCGGGAAACATCCACCCGCCGGCGGGTGGAGGATATCATCACCTCCTTGATAATACCCGCGATAAACCCATAGCGCTCATCTGTGAGCACAATCTCCGGTTCCTCATGGAACAAATCGGTCAACCGGGCCCGGAGCCGGCCCGCGGCTTCCATGAGTTCACGGCTGTCCTGGCCCAGAAGTTCATCCAGCCGCTGCCGGATTATGGTGTCATCTTCCAGCAGCTTGACGGCCGTCCATCGCCGGTCATAGGGAAAATCCGGCCCGGTGCGTTCTTCGATTGCAGTGCGGAGCTCAGCAATGGCCTTTTCTATATCGTTGGAGTAACGAACTTTTCGGGTTTCCGGGATACAGACATCGATTTGTGCGGATTCCACAGCCGTCTTCATCAGATCATCAAGGCCCTGCCCCTTGTTGCCCACGGTAAACACCACGGGCACGCCCAGCAGTTCGGAAAGTTTGGCCGCATCGATTTTATACCCCCTGGCAAGCGCCAGGTCTGCCATGTTTAAGGCAAAAATCACCTTACAGTTCAATTCCCGCAGCTGATTGGCCAGGTACAGGCTGCGCTCCAGGTTGGAGGCGTCGATGATGTCGATGACCACATCCGGATTTTCATCCAGTATGTAATTGCGTGCCACGATTTCTTCAATGGAAAAAGGGGTAAGACTGTAGGTGCCGGGCAAATCGACAATTTTTAAATGGCAGCCGAATTTTTCAACATCGCCTTCCTTTTTCTCCACAGTCACCCCCGGCCAGTTGCCCACTTTCTGGCGCGTGCCGGTGAGATGATTAAAAATGGTGGTTTTGCCTGAATTGGGATTTCCGGTTAGGGCGATTCTTATGTTTTTTTCAGCCATGGTCCGTCTCCAGGGGTTCCACGGTAATGGCCATGGCCTCCTTTACACGCAAAGAAACATGCATCCCGCGGGTGGTGAGCTCAAGGGGATCACGCAATGGCGCATATTTTTCAATATAAAATTTTGAGTCCCGGGTCAGTCCCATTTCCAGAATCCGCCGCCGAAGCCGCATATCCCCGCCTACGGATACAATCCTTCCGGACTGTCCCTCTCTCATCTCGCTCAAACGCATGCCGGCATTTTCTCCATTCTATATCGCATTGCCCGGGCCAATTCCAGTTTTGGGTCAGGGCATTGGGTTTGCTATCAGGTCCATAAACTATCGGGCGGCATCTGCGCCCTTCCCGGAATTTTTTCCGGCCTGCGGCTCCACGATAATTTTGCCGGCCAGGCCCCGGCCAAGTACGTAACGCTGATTGCCCGCTGCCACCACCACCTGGCCCCGGCCGTAATTGGTAATGATTTCTACATGGTCATCAACGCGCAGCCCCATGCTCATCAGGCGCAGCCTGGAACTGCTGCCGCCGGTCAATTCCGTTATCACAACCCGCTCTCCGGGCTTGGCCGCATACAGCGGCATCTGATGCATCCGTTGCTGCATGCAGTCAGAACAAATGCCGTACATTTCCAGGCGATGCTGGAGAAGATGAAATCCGTACGAATGGGCCACTTCCTGCTGCAGCGCTTCTATATGCTGATTTTCAAACTCTATGACCCGGCCGCACTTGGTACATATCATGTGATCGTGATGGTGGCCCAGATGCCGGTGCTCATACTGTGCTTCGCCGTTTTGAAAACGGTTTTTCCGGGCAAATCCGAACCGGCACATCAGCTCCAGGGTTTCGGTGACAAAATTTTCTGAAAACTGATCTCCGTGTTTCTCCTGCAGCTTTTGTTCAAGCAGTCCGGCGGTCACATGGCCTTCGATCTGCAAAAACGCGTCAAGAATCTGCAGGCGTTTATCAAGATGATCAATCTGCTCCTGGCGAAACAATTTTTCAAACTGCTGTCGCTCGTACTTGTGAACATGTGCCATCGGGGGTCCCTGCCAATATGGTTTCGTTGAAAACAACGCCGAATTCAAAAACTTTCCATTAATACAATCAGGTCGACATTGTCAATACTGCCAAACATTTTTCATTGGTACAATAATAAGTTGCCTGGTTCCAAAGTAAAGACGGTTTTTTCATGGACCTGCCTGAAGAATATGGTATAGTTTCCTGCCAGAAAGACGCTCCGGTGCAAATACAATCAAACCGGCCCGGTTCCGGAAAAATTTTTCCGGCCTGTTATGCCGGTCTCAACCTTACCCAAACGACAATTTTACTTATGCACAACTCATTGCCGCAACAAACCCTGGTCGATTCTTATCACCGCCATATAAACTATCTGCGAATCTCCATCACGGACCGCTGCAACCTGCGCTGCTGTTATTGCGCCCCGGGCTGGCCAATTGAGAAGATGCCCCATGAATCCATTCTTCGCTACGAGGAGATCCTCCGCGTGGTCCGCGTCGGGGTCAGTCTCGGCATTGTCAAGGCGCGCGTTACGGGCGGCGAACCTTTCGTACGCAAGGGCTGCTGCGATTTTCTCGAAGAACTGACCCGAATACCGGGTTTATCCGACATTTCCGTGACGACCAACGGCGTGATGTTAAAGCGTCATTTGCCCAGGCTCCGGGAAATTGGCATCCGGCGGCTCAACATCAGTTTGGATACCCTGCAGCCGGAAAAATACAAGCAGATTACCGGCGTGCACGCTTTTTCGCGGGTATGGGACAGCATTGAAACCGCCCTGGAAATGGGTTTCTCCCCGGTAAAAATCAACGCGGTGGCCTTAAACGGGGTCAACGACAATGAACTCACCGAGCTTGCCCGGCTGACGTATGCATACCCCGTACATGTGCGCTTCATTGAACAGATGCCTTTCGGGGAAGCCTCCTTTTCCGACCATACACCTCTGCTCGCACCCGAAATCCACAATCGCCTCCAGCGTGTTGCGCCGCTGGAACCGGTGAACCGGCAGAAAAATGACGGACCGGCCAGGCGATACCGGTTTGCCGGAGCATTGGGTGAAATCGGCCTGATTACTGCCGTGAGCCGGCATTTCTGCCGGGAATGCAACCGGCTGCGCCTGACAGCCGACGGGCGGCTGCGCGCCTGCCTGCTTTCCAACCAAACCACGGACATCAAAACCGCCCTGCGAAACAAGGTTTCCGACAAAACCCTGGCCGGCATTTTTCTCGAAGCCGTGGCCAGCAAGCCCGAACAGCATAATCTCCAGACCCGGCAAGCCACCGGTCTCAACCGCATGAACACCATCGGTGGATAATTCCGGTTCCGGGATCTTGATGGCACCATCTGAAATCAGACTTTTTACGGTGCCATCAATCTTCGGGCTGAAAAAATAACACTGAAAAAACTGATTGACAACTCACTCAGTTTCTGAAAAAAATCAAACCTCCATTTGCATGAAATAAAAAATTCAACTCTACCGCAACCCAAAAAGGCGAACCCGTGGGCCGTAAACAGGCAATTATTGAATCCGCCACCCGACTTTTTGCCCAAAAGGGCTTTGCCGAGACCTCCACGGCCGAGATCGCTGAAGACGCCGGCGTGGCCCATGGCACCCTGTTTTATCATTTTAAAAACAAACGGGGCATCATTCATGAAATTTTTTCCATGGCCGGGGAAGAGTACCTGCACAATCTAAAAAACGTCCTTGCCCGAAAAACCACCGGAATCGCCGGAATCGAGGCCATCATCCGGTTTAACGAAAACTTCAGCCGGGATCACATCCAGCAGATCCGGATTTTTCAACGATTTTTCCCCGACCCGGTGGAGGCGTCAGATCCGGAAACAACCCTGATTGCATCCCTTCAGCAGCAGGTCATCGGTCTGATTGAAAAAAGCCTGGAAACCGGACTTGCCGACGGAAGCATTGCTTGTAAAAATATCAACGAAACCGCCTCGGTTATTCACAGCCTGATTTTCGGCATAACACATATGAATCTGACAAAAGCCATCAATACCCCGCACCTGACCGAAGGGGCCATTGCCTTTTGCCGAAGAGCGCTTACCCCCGGCGAACAAAACTGCCAAACGGTTTCAAATCGCTTCAAAACAGGTGACAAATAGAACAAGGACAATGACATGCAGGGGCAATCCATGAAAAAAACCAGCCTTATTTTCACTGTGGCAGCTTTGATGCTCATGCTGACTTGCGGCATGGCAAAAGCCGGGCAGACCGCCACGGCCCCCGGGCAAACCCCGGGCTTAACCCTTGAACAGGCATTTCAAACCGCATTAGAGGAAAATGAACAGGTGGGCATTTCCCAACAGGACCTGGTCAACGCCAGAACCGATATCACCTCGGCCACTTCCAATCTCTATCCCCAGCTCAGCCTGCGCGGGGCCCACAACCGGCAAAAGGACTCGGATCTGGGCAGATCATCGGCGGGCGGAGGAATTTCCTCGCTGTCATCCCCGGACAACTATAACACCCTGACCCTGCAGCTCGATCAGCACATCTACCAGTGGGGCAAAGTCTGGTCCGCCAGAAAAATTGCGCAACATTATTATGAAGGATCCAGGTTCCGCCATTTGAGGCGGGTGCAGGAAATTTTATACCAGGTCAGCGTCCAGTATTACGAGGCGCTGCTGGGGCGAAGGGCCATTGAAATCGCCGAAAATGCATTAAAAAGGGCTGTTCAGCAGCTGGACCGGGCCGAAGCCCAGTTCCGGGTCGGCATATTGACCCAAACCGATGTGCTGCGCGCCGAAGTCCAGGTGGCTCAGAGCCGCGAGCAGCTGGAGCGTGCCAAAAATCAGTATGACATTGCCCTGGAACGCCTGGCCCTGGAAATGGGGATCGACTCCATTGCCGGACCGATCCGGGAGCCTTCTGAACGATCATTTGGGTCAGCGCCGATTTCAGAATTGTTTTCCAGGGCCCTGGCCAACCGCCCGGATTTTGATCAGGCCGCCAGAGAACTTGAGGCTGCGGATCAACGGGTGGATTATGAGAAGGCTGACTATTTCCCGAACCTTAGCCTGAATGCCCAGTATATCCGCACAGATGAAGAGTCCCTGTTTTACGGAGAGCATGACGACTGGAACGCCAGCCTGGTACTTTCCTACCCCCTGTTTACCGGCTGGCAGACCACCGCCGAGGTCGACCGCGCACGCTCGGAGAAAAGCCAGGCCCAATACAGTCTCAGCCGGCTGCGAAAAGAGATTCGAAACCAGGTGCGCAGTGTTTATCTCGACATTAGAACCCAGCAGAAAGTCATTGACCAGCTCAAACAGCAGGTGCGCTCTGCAACACGCAATTATGAGCAGGTCTCTGCCCAGTTCGAAGAAGGACTGGTGACAGCCGTGGACCAGGTGGATGCGTTTACCGCGTTAAATGAAGCGGAAAACCGTCTTGCCCAGGCCTATTACACCTATCAGCTGGACCTGATCCGGCTGGATCTGGCAACCGGAACATTTCAAAGCGATCTGCTGGAAAAGGAGATTCTCAATGAAAACGGATAGAGCAGACAGGCGGCGGGCCTGCGGCACGGCTCCGGGACTTGCGGCCCTGATCCTGGCACTGCTGCTGGTCTGGGGCTGCGGCGCCGATAACAGCCAAAAGGACGGGCAGCAGGACAAGGAGTCTGAATCATGCGTCAGCGTGGACCGGACCAAAGTGGAAACAGCCGATCTTGAGGAAATCATCAACGGCATCGGCAGCATCGAGGCCTTTCAGAGCGTGAAGGTATACCCGGAAGTCAGCGGTATCATCGAAACCGTGGAGTTTGAAGAAGGCGCGCGGGTGAAAAAGGGACAACTGCTTTTTACCATTGATGACGCCAAGATCCGCGCTGAGCTCGATGCCCGGCAGGCCGCCCTGGAAGAGACCCGGGCCAACCTGGAAAACGCCCGCCTGGTGTTTAAGCGCCGCCAGCGGCTCTATGAGCAAAAACTGGGCACCGAGGAAGCCCGTGATGAAGCGCGCACCCGGTATCAGGCCCTGAGCGCCCAGGTCAAACGCATTCAGGCGGAAATCGAAAACATCCGGGAAACACTAAAAGACACCAAAATCCGGGCGCCGTTTGACGGGTTTGCAGGCGCTCATCACGTGGATGCCGGACAACTCGTGGACACCGAGACCCAACTGACCGGTGTTGTCCAGGTGGACCGTTTAAAAATCCGCTTCACCGTGCCGGAACGCCATATGGGACAGGTCCGCGTCGGTCAGCAAATCCGTATCAGCGCACCGGCTTATCCGGAAGAAAAATTTGCCGGCACCATTTACTTCATCGACCCGCAGATCGACCCCGGCACCCGGAGCTTAAGAATCCAGGCGCAAGCCGGCAACCCGGAAAACCAGCTTCGACCGGGGGGATTTGCGTCCGTGGAACTCATCTCCGGGACCCGGGAAGGGGTGCTCACCATCCCGGAAGAAGCCTTGATCCCCACGCGATCCGGCTATATGGTCTTTGTCATTGCAAACGGCCGCGCCAAAGGCCGGGAAGTGAAAATCGGCCTTCGCAGGCCCGGAACCGTTGAAATCACAAGCGGGCTGGAAGAAGGTGAAACCATTGTCCGGGCCGGCCATATTTCCCTATACGAAGGCGCTGAAGTCTGTTCGGAATAAACCCGGAATGTTATGATTCAATTTTGTCCGGATTTCACCGGACACGAATATAAGGTATTTGACCGATTATGATCTGGAATCTATGCATCCGCAGACCTGTATTGACCACGGTGCTGTTTTTGGTGATTTTCATTTTCGGGTTGTTTGGCTACAACCAGATGCCGGTGCGGGAATATCCGGACGTGGAGTTTCCCATTGTCAATGTCAGCGCCGTATTGCCCGGAGCCGACCCCGAGGTGATTGAAACCGAAGTGGTCGAACCCCTGGAAGAGCAGCTAAACACCATTGAAGGCGTCAAGGAGATCAAATCCACCAGCCGGGAGCAGGTTGGTGTGGTCACAGTGGAGTTTGAGCTCTACCGCGACATTGATCTGGCGGCCCAGGACGTGCGCGACCGGGTTACCCGTGCCCGGCCGGACATGGCCGATGACATCGAGGAGCCGGTGATCCGCAAGGTTGACCCGGATGCCCAGGCGGTGATGTGGATTTCCCTGCGGGGAGATAAGCGCTGGGACCCTGTGAGCATGACCGAATATGCTGACACGGTAATCAAAAACCGCCTGGAGCGGCTTCCCGGGGTGGGCCAGATCTTTATCGGGGGAGAGCGCAAGTACGCCGTGCGCATCCGCCTGGATCCCGACAAGCTGGCCGGCCACAACCTCACCGCCCGGGAAGTGGTGGAAAAAATCCAGGCCCAGAATATCGATATCCCGTCCGGACGGATTGAAAGCCGGGAGCGCGAATTTCTGATCAAGACCGAGGGAAGGTTTGCTGATGCTGCGCCATTCAACGACATTATCATCACCCATCGAAACGGCTCTCCCGTGCGCCTGGCAGACGTGGGCGAAGCAGTGGACGGGGTGGAAAATGACCGCAACGTGGCCCGCTACAACACCGAACCCTCCGTGGGCCTGGGCGTGGTCAAGCAATCCGATGCCAACCTGGTGGACGTAGTGGAGCGGGTCAGGCGGGAAATGAAGTCTGTTGAAAAAGACTTCCTGCCGGGACTGCGGTATCAGGTGGCATCTGATGACTCCGAGTTTATCAGTGAGAACATCAACGACCTGATCACCACCATTTTTATTGCCACAGCCCTGGTGGCCGTGGTGATTCTGTTTTTTCTCGGAACCATCCGCGGGACCGTAATTGCCGCCATCACCATCCCCACCTCCCTTCTGGCCGGCATGGCAGTCATTTTCTACCTGGGATTTTCATTAAACGTGCTCTCACTTCTGGGCCTGATCCTGGTGGTGGGACTGGTGGTTGATGACGCCATTGTGGTGCTGGAAAGCTGCTACCGGCATATGGAGCATGGCGCGGATGCCAAACCCGCCGCCCGAACGGGAACAACCGAAATCGCCTTTGCCGCAATCGCCAATACCCTGGCCCTGCTGTCTGTTTTTATTCCAGTGGCCTTTATGCCCGGGATGATCGGCCGGTTTTTTTTCGAATTCGGCCTCACGGTTGCGGTAACCGTTCTGGCCTCTACGTTTACTGCCCTGACACTGACACCCATGCTCTGTTCCCGGTATCTCCGGGCGCCGGCAGCCTATGCCAGGCGGCCCGTGGTGTTTCGCTTTACTGAAGTATTTTTCAAAACCCTGGAAAAAATCTACAATCCCATTTTAAATGCCGCCCTCAGACAGCGGGCTGTGACCGTTGGCATTGCAGTGCTGGCCCTGGGGGCGGGTCTTTTCTTTCTCACCCGCCTGGAATCTGAATTTGTACCCAGCTCAGACGAAGGCCAGTTCATGATCGCCTATGAAACCGTGGAAGGCGCCACCCTGACCAACACGGACCGCTATGGAAAACAAATCGAGGAGATCCTCTCGGGAGTTGACGAAATCCGCTCCTTTTTCATGGCCATCGGCATGGCCAGAACCGGGCCGGGCAAGGTAAACGAGGGCATGGTGTTTGTGCGCCTGACCCACTATTCCGAAAGAGACCGCAACCAGCAGGCCATCATGGCCGAAGTGCGCGAAAAAATGGACCGTCTCACCGGCGTTCGCGGCTATGCAATTGAAGGCGGCGGCCCTGTGGGTGCCGAAGCCCCTTTGCAGGTGGTGCTCACCCATCAGGATATTGAACAGCTGGCCGGTGCCCAGGAACAGGTAATGAACTGGATGCGCTCTCAGCCCGATTTTACGGGTGTTCGCGCGGACATGAAACTCAACAAGCCTGAAGTGCAGGCCTGGGTCAACCGGAAGCAGGCCGAAGAAATGGGCATTACAGTGGCGGAGATCGCCAACACCCTGCGATTTGTTTTTGGAGAGCCGGATATCACGGAAATCGAACGGCAGGGCGAACGCTATGACGTGATTACGGAAATCGTAGAAAGGGAAAACATCCCGGATGCAATCAATCGCATTTATCTGCGAAACCAGGACGGACAAATGGTCAACATGGCCCACCTGGTGGAACTGGAAGAAGGTTCCGGCCCCAGCGAAATCCATCACTTCAACCGGGCCCGGGCCACCACCATCAGCTCGGATCTGCCCCCAGGCGTGCCTCTGGGCCGCGCGCTTTCCAAGGTGGAAGGCTATATTGACACCGAGGTGCCGGCAGAATTTGACAGCGCCATCACCGGCCAGTCCCGGGACTTCCGGGAATCGTTTTTCTATCTGACCATGGCCCTGGTCTTCGCCATTGTCTTTATCTTTCTGGTCATGTCCGGCCAATTTGAGTCGTTTCTCCACCCCCTGACCATCCTGATGGCACTGCCCCTTGCCGGGGTGGGTGCGTTCGGGGCGTTATGGGCCCTGAACATGACCATCAACATATTTTCCTTTATCGGCATTATCATGCTGCTGGGGCTGGTGACCAAAAACGCCATTCTCCTGGTGGACTACACCAACGTTTTGGTGGCACGGGGGCAGCCCGTCATGGAAGCTACCCGGCAGGCCGCCCGGGTACGGTTCCGGCCGGTTTTGATGACCGCCATTTCAACGATTCTCGGCATGGCCCCCATTGCCCTGGGCTTCGGCGCAGGCGGCGAAGCCCGGGCACCCATGGGCGTGGCCATTTCCATGGGCATGTTTGCCGCCACCGCCCTGACCCTGCTGGTCATCCCGGTGGCCTATACCCTGTTTGACTCCCTGCAGACCCGGATCCTGCGTCACAGGGTCATTAGCCTGGCAGCCGCAGGGATTGCAGCGGCACTGGTGATCATGTACCTGGTTTTTCGATAAAATCAAACTCAAGGGCGGCCGGTGCGAACTGGCCCCGGCAGCCGGCCAAAGGCAGGACTTTATGAAATTCGTGCATATCACCTTTCATTTTGAATACGGCGATGTTATCGAGCAGATCCTGGATCGTCATGAAATCGAAAATTACGTACGCCATTACATGTGCGAGGGAAAGGACTGCGACGGCAAGCACTACGGCACCCAGGTCTATCCGGGCAGTTCCACGGTGGTGCAGGCGCAGGTGCCGGATGAAAAACTCAACGATCTGCTTGGGGATTTCAAGACGTTTAAGGACCAAAAACAAGCCCACCGGCATTTGGAGGCCGTGGTCCTGCCTGTTGAAAAAAGGCTGAAATAAACCCGGTAAAAAAAACGCGCCCGGCTGGAAGCATTGGACACGGACGGCTTACGGACAAAACTCCCGCAGCACCCGGAGCAACTCGGGCCTGCGGATGGGCTTGGAGATGTAATCATTCATGCCCGCGGCCAGGCACTCCTCCTTGTGTTCCTGCATTGCATGGGCGGTCATGGCCACCACGGGTACCCGGGAAAAGCCCTGTTCCCGGATTGATTTCAAGGCCTCAAACCCGTCCATCTCAGGCATCTGGATATCCATGAAAATCAGGTCCCAGTCTTCGGGTTCCCGGGTAAAAACATCCACCGCTTCCCGGCCGTTTTCCGCAATGGCCACCCGGCAGCCGAGTTTGCGCAGCAGCACCTGAATCAGCTTCTGATTCACCGCATTGTCTTCAGCCACCAGAATCCCGAATCCCTGAAAAAACTCCGCCGCTTCGGACAAATCATCGCCCTGCAGGCGCCGGGCCTTGCCGGCACTGCCTGTTTTGCCGCTAAACAACTCATCAAGCACCTGAAACATTTTCTCGCGCCGGATAGGCTTAATCAGAGACTGGCTGAAACCGGCCCTGGCAAACAGCTCCGGATCCCGCTCCACCAGGTAGGAGGCTGCGATCAGTGGCAGCTGCGAAATGGCGGATTTTTCCGAAAGCCGGATCTGTCGGGCCACCTCGTATCCGCTCATGCCCGGCATGTGAATATCAATGATACAGGCGTCAAAGGGGTTTCCCGCCACTATGGCCCTGTCCAGGGTGGGCACCACCTCCATGCCGTTGCGCAGGTCGGAAACCCGGATTTTCGCAGCTTGCAGGGCATTTTTCAGCATATCCAGGTTGGCCTGGTTGTCATCCACAATCAGAATCTGCCGACCGGAAATGCCGGCGGTCAATTCCTGCCACGACACCTTTTTTTCAGAGCGTTCAAGCCAAGCCGTGAAATGGAATGTGCTGCCCACATCCGGTTCGCTGTCCACGTAAATATCGCCGCCCATGAGCTGGGCCAGTTGCCTGGAAATGGACAACCCCAGCCCGGTTCCGCCGTATTTGCGGGTGGTGGACCCGTCTGCCTGGTGAAATGGTTCAAAAATCCTTTGCTGTTTTTCCTCTGAAATGCCGATGCCCGAATCCCGGACCGTGGCATGCACCTGGAGCTGGTCTTGGCTCTGCTCGGCCGCGTGAAGACCCAGAACGATCTCCCCGGAGTCGGTGAACTTGGGTGCGTTGCCCATGAGGTTGAGCAGCACCTGCTGAAATCGGATGGGATCGCCCCTGAGATAAGAAGGCAGACGCGGATCAATTCGGCAGACCAGCTCTATGGGTTTTTCGCCCAGCTGTGGCCGGATCAGCTCACAGACGTCATATGCCAGCAGCTCGGGTGAAAAATCGATATTCTCCAGCTCCAGCTCCCCGGATTCAATTTTGGAAAAATCCAGGATGTCATTGATCAGGGTCAGCAGGGCTTCGCTGCTGTTTCGGATGGTGCGGGCAAAATCAAGCTGGGTATCATCAAGGGCCGTGTCAATGAGCATGTCGGTAAACCCGATGACCGCGTTTAAAGGAGTACGGATCTCGTGGCTGACATTGGCCAGAAACTGGCTTTTGGCCCGGTTGGCTTCCTCGGCATTTTTTGCCAGTACCCGGGCTTCTTCAATAGTGGCCTGGAGCTGTTCATTGGTGCGCATCAGATCCGCAGCCCGTTCCCGCACCATTTCGTCGAGATGATCCCGGTGCCGCTCCAGTTCCCGGGTGGTCTGCTTGTGCTTTTCAATCTCCTGGAGCAGGGCCTCGTTTTTTCCCTTTAGCTGCTGGGTGAGAATTTCATTTCGCTCAAACACCCAGGAAAAGCGGCGCAGCAGATTTTTTTCAAGCTTCTGGTCCAACCCGGCCTCAGAAACCCGCTGCTCCAGTTCGGCCAGGCGCAGACCGATGCGCGACACCAGATTAAACCAGGGCCGCCAGTCCCGGGGGACATCGCGGACCACCGAGGTGTCCGGGTTATAACCCGGGTCTGCCTGCTTTGCGATCATCATTTGGCCGATCAGGTGCCTTGCCGGGCGGATCCAGCGGGCATAAACCCTCCATGCCAATGCCGCCAGCAGTGCCATTGCCCCGCCCGAGACGCCAAAAACCCATGTTCCGGCACCATTTCCCAGGGCCGCAGCGGTGAGTACGGCCAGGACCGCGGCAATTAAAAACAGCTGTGCCCAAAACGCCAGTTCCTGGCGTCTGGCAAATCCGGATGCCGTCGCGGCAGCCTGATGGTGCGAATCCTCGGGCGGATGGCTTGGGGCAGTCATGGATTCTTCCGTCAAAAGTGAAACTGCACCATAGTGGCGCCCAGTTCAATAACATCGAATTCCGCAAGCTGAGTGCGGGTTTTGACAGGCTGATAATTTAGCTTCACACGGCTTTTGGGGTGCTCCGGAACCAGATAATAGCTGTCATCGAACTTTTCAATAAATGCCTCGGCCTTGCGCACACGCCAGCCACGGGCCCGGATATCGCAGCCCGCGTCCTTTCCCAGGGTTATCCGGTTTTTTTCAACAGGCATGGGGGGGCGGGTTTCAGACAAAAAACTGATCACCGGCTGTACAGCGGTTTCCTTCTCCTCGGGCTCGGCCATTTCAGCAACCCCCCTGGCCAGCCTGGCCCGGTGATCTGCTGTGTCGATCTGCAAAGTGGCCTGATGGGCATTTTCCTGAAAATCCGGCGGCCTTTGCTCATCATTGCCGTATGCGAAAACGATGGTGTGGTTACCCAGTGAAATCACGTCCCCGTGGGACAGGCGGCGGGAAATCACTAGTTCCTTGTTGACAAAAGTGCCGTTTCGGCTGTTGAAATCCGTGAGGTAAAAATGCCGTCCTTCGGGTTCCAGTTCCGCGTGCGTGCTGGAGACAGCCGAGTCCTCCACGTGAATATCATTGTTTTGGGCCCTGCCGATACGAATTTTACGGGACGGATCAAGGCGATAGGTCTTGAGTTTTTGCTCACCGGATTTCAGCACCACATACGGCATAGACACCTTCCATGACGGCTTTCGGAAACACGGACCAATTTTAACAAATCCTCTTGATTTTATTTGGAATTCATCAATTTTGATTAATATAGGCTTTTTAAAAACAAAGGTCAACCGCAAAATTGCGGTAAATCCCGCCACTCCCGCGGAAAAAATCTCATTGACGGCCGGCTTGAAGACAAGCTAACCTGAAAATCGCTCAGTTTTGGCTGAAGTCATTTCATCATCCATTGATCTGCCCGGCCACCCTACTGCTGAAAGGACAAACCAGGTTTTTTCCATGCACAAGGCAACAGCAGACATTCAGTCCATAATCGATTATTTCCTGCACCTGTTTACAATCCAGGTACTGGGACCGGCCAAGAAACCGGATGCCGCAGAAGCCGTCCGCATATCCGACAATTCAACGGCCAGTACCGTCTATGAATTAAAGCTCCGGATCGGGAAAACTGATAAATACCGGCGCATGAGCATACTGCCCATTGGTGAGCGGGTGGAGAGCAAAAGCATGTGCTTCAGCGTGATCTACGACGAGCCGCTGGTCATCAAAATTCCGCCCCATCCCATCACGGAGCTGAAAACCTACCTGACGCACATCAAGCTGGAGCACCGGATTGCAAGGCGCCTGTCCCCGGCTATTTCCTGTATCTTTCCCCGTATGCAGACCATCTTGAAAAAACTGCCCTTTGTCACGCTGCCCGGAAGCGTTACCCCGGAAGAAACCGAAAATGCCTGTATTGCCGAACTCCGGGCAAAACCCGGGGTGCAGCAGTATCTGAAGATCAACAACAGTTTTGTTTATTTCATGGAGCTTTCCAGGCACGGATTTTTCAATCAGGTGATCGAATCCATGCACGTGGTCAAGGAACGGATGCGCAGCGATATCCTCCAGCGCATGCCTGAGGCGTTTACGGATCTGCCCACGTTCGAATCCCTTTACGGAAAGCACAGCGCACCGGTTTACCTGGATCTTTGCCGCCTTTACGCAGACTTCGAAGACCGGGTGGACCGCCTGAGCGGAAAACACGGAAACACGGGCGTGGCGCCTTACCAGCGCCGGCAGTGGTTTTTTTCCAGGATCGCAGGATTTCGTCCGGAGATCGAGGCCGACGATCTGCCCGAGGGCCTGCCCGAAAAGCTCCACGAACTAACCGATGCACTCATTGCGGAAAACCGGCAGAGCCTGGACAATCTTTACAAAACCGTGCACACACGCGTCCAGCGCAAAAACTTTCAAACCAACCGGCTTCGCATAAAGGGTCTGACAGTCAGTGTACTGGAACTGCTCTATCGCTTAAATCACCAACGGGTGGCCATCCGGGATCTGAAGCCGGACAACATGTTTATCGACCGCCAATTGGACGCGGCTGAACACATCCTGGCAGATCCCTCCACATACGGGCTGGGCTTGATTGATCTGGAAACCGCCATGTGTTTCAACAAGGCGGAAAAACCGCCCCAGCCCCTGCTGGCGGGGACACCGCCTTTTGCCACCCCGTCGCACGTGTTTCCCAACCCGATTCTCCAGCGACTTTATCCCGAATCCCTTGAGCGCATCTTTTATCTCCAGGATTGGTATGCAGCCGTGGCCATTATCTTTCAAATCATCAACGGCCGGGTTCTTTTTGCCAAAACCGGCCGGCTGATGCCCGAAATCATCAGGGCCCGGAGAAATGCCGGGAAAAACCCGGACCGACTGCTCCGGATGTATACCAACGTTTCCGGCAAATTCTGGAAAACCGCAATTGCCGAATTCATTGAAAAAATCAAGCGGTACCAAAACCGAACCGAATCTGTTGAAATCTCATTCCCCCATCACCTGAAAACCTTTCTCGCCAGGTCTGCATACGAAGAAAAGCATCAGCTTGAAGCAGACATCACATCCCGGATCAACCGCCATTCATTTCTGGACCGGCGCCGTGACGAAATATTAAAAGCCTCGCCCCGGAACCTGCAGAAAAGCATTCGTGAAAAGATCCTGCTGGGCCGCAGGCCGGATTCGCAAACCGCGGACGCCCTGCAGGCCCTTTATGCCATTGCGCATGCCAAATACCGGATAGCGCACCTGCAGGACTCCATCCAGCGCATTTCCTCGTCGGCAGAGGCCTGCTTTATCCTGTCCTTCATGCTCGAACGGGTGTTTTACACCATGCATCCGCCCGACTGGTCTGCTGACCCTTCCGGCCGGAAAGGCCCCTGCATGACGCTCTATCCCCCCCGGACAAGCAGAATCTGATCCTGCAATGCGCTCCGGAAAGCAGCCAGTTCGTCCTCAAGCAGAGCCAGACAGTGCTCAACGCTTTGTGGTTTGTTTTCCTTTGCGGCCCGTTCCAGATCCGCGGCCGCCCGCCGCACCCGCATGCCGGACAAATTGGCAGAAGCCCCTTTCAGGGAATGCGAGGCCTGCCCCAATGCCCCGAAATCCTTTCCCAAGGCAGCCTGCCGGATCTTGTCCATGTTTTCGGCCGCATCCTCCAGAAACATCTCTGCGATCTCTGCGGCCAGTTCCATGTCGCCTTCCACCCGGTCGATAAAGTCGGCCTTGTCAAAAAGCGCGTCTTTGATTTCACTGTTGCCCATATCTCATTATCCTCCAAAGAATTTTTCCACATATCATCCCAGCAGATGATCCGGTCCCGCAGCCGGGACGGAAGTTTCCAGGATTACCAGGGGCGCCTGGCCGCAGGCCTCCACACCCAGTCGCTGTTTCGGGCCGATATGTCCGCAAAAGCCTTGATCCATTTTCTCCCGGCCCTGGTCCCGGATCATCCAGCCGCTTCCCGAAATCACGCTCCAGCAACACGCGGCATCTGCAGGTGATATGATCTCAAAACTTTTTTCAGGGTCGATTTCAATGCGCCGGACCGCGCATTGCGCGTCAGTGTGGATTTCAATCACAACGCCCCAGGACAAAAACCGGGTGGGATGCAAAAAGGCTTGCCTGCGGTTGCGCGCCTTGAGACCGGACACAACCGACTTGACCTCCTGGCTCCGGGTGCGGTCGGCCACCAGCACGGCATCTGCAGTTTCCACAATCACCAAATCCCGGATCCCGGCTGCGGCCACCAGCCGAGATTGGGAAAATACAAGGCTGTTTTTTGTTTTCTCGACCCAAACATCGCCTGTGCAGACGTTTCCATTTTCATCCCGGGTGCCGCACTCCCACATGGCCGCCCAGGAGCCAAGATCGCTCCACCCGGCATCCAACGGGACCATCACACCTTTTGCGGTTTTTTCCATGACCGAATAATCAATGGAATCCGACCGGCACCGGCCAAAGGCGCCCGGGTCCAGAAAAAGGGCATCATTCTCGACCCGACCGTGTTTTATGGCAAGGCTGCAGGCATCAGCCATGTCCGGGGCAAAATGTTTGACTTCTTCCCAGATATCAGCGGCCTGAAACAGAAACATCCCTGAATTCCAGCAGTACTGCCCCGAATCCAGATACTGCTGCGCGGTTTCCAGATCCGGCTTTTCCACAAACCGGGAAATGGCAAAGGCTTCCGGTTTTCCGGCACCCGCGCCCCCGGTATCCACGGCCGGCCCTTTGCGGATATAGCCATAGCCGGTCTCAGGGCTTTGGGGGACCACGCCAAAGGTGGTCAGATACCCCTGCCGGGCAAAGGCGGCGGCTGTGCCCACTGCCTTATGGAAAGCGACAGCATCCCGGATCAGGTGGTCTGCGGGCAGCACCAGGATCTGCTCATCTTCGGACCGGGACATGGCTTTTAACGCCGCCACTGCAATCGCCGGTGCTGTGTTTCTCCCGACTGGCTCCAGGATGAGCTCAAAGCCGTGGACCCCGATTTGCCGAAGCTGGCGGGCAATGCCGTATCTATAGGTCTCATTGCAAAGCACCACCGGCGGCTCCAGGTCCGCAATCCCGTCAAGGCGCATCAGGGTTTGCTGGAGCATGGTACAGGCGCCTGTCATCGCAAGAAGCTGTTTTGGGTAAAGCTCCCGGGACATGGGCCACAACCGTGTGCCGGACCCGCCTGCCAGGATCACGGGAATCATAAACGCAGGCCTCCTTTTTCAGGATGGTTTCGCAAATAAGGTTGATTTCTTTGCTTTGTGATCATTTTGATCACGGACAAAGCAATTCAAAACCTGTTGCAGCATCCGGCAAACGCCGGGCATCTGTGCCGGCAATCTCGATGACCACGGCTTCCATAACCTGCCAGACCTTCACCCCTGTGCGCACGCACCCGGTCACGCAGCTTTGCCCCCGGCCGCAGGCCATGTGCAAATGCACCACGGGTTTGCCCGCTTGATCGGGAAAAATCGTACCCGTGCCAGCAGCCTCGTGCACCGCTTCAAGCAGATGGGTCATGGGGGTGATCTGCGCGGTCCGGCCGTTTTCAGGCCCCACCACCAGACGGCTGTCCTTGTCCGCCCCGCCCAGGATGATGATGGCTGCGGCTGTGATCCCGTTTTCCGAAGCAAAGGCTTCAATGGCCTCATGGACAATATCGCCGTCTTCGAGCCGAATCACAAACACCCGGCCAAGTGATGCCTCTGAATATTTCATGAATTGATCTCCATGGCGGTTTTTTAAGCTGTATGGCCGAAGCTCTCAATTGCCTCGGGCAGCCCCCTGACCGATTCGCCATTATAAGCCCGGCAGGTGCCCACGCAAAAGGCGCCGGGAAGCTTTCGGCCAATGGCGGCAAACACTTCCGGCGGGCAGGCAAACAACAGCTCATAATCCTCTCCGCCCTCGGCCATGACATCTGCGGGCGGCTTTTGGTATTTTTCGCAAAAAGAAGCAAACTCCGGGTCTGCCGGCGCCCGGCAAAGGTCCAGGACCGCGGTGATCCCCGAGGCTTGGGCCAGATGGCCCACATCTCCGGCCAGTCCGTCGCTGATATCCATGACACAGGCCACCCGGTGGTCTGCCAGCACCGCGGCTGCATCAAACCGGGCCATGGGGTATTTGAACGCCTCAACCAGGCCGGGAAAAGCAAAATCGCCCTGCATCAGGCACTCCAGCCCGGCTCTGGCCCGGCCCAGGGGGCCGGTGACATAAAGCCCAAAGCCGGGCCGGGCAGCCGAGCGTACGGGAAAAATACGGCCGTGGCCGGATCCCACAGCAAACATGTCAATGGCCAGATCTTGCCCGGAAGACACGTTGCCGCCGCCAAGCACCGCGCCACAGGCGGCAAGGGATTTACGGATGCCCTGATAAATTTCCGTGACATTTTCCCGGGAAACCGTAGCCGGCAGTGACAGGTTGACAAATAGCGCCAGGGGCCGGGCGTAGCAGGCGGCCAGATCGCTGAAGGCGGTTTCTGCGGCCTTGTATCCGATCTCAAAGAAGCTCTGCCAAAACCGGCGGAAATGAATGTTTTCGTGCTGGGTATCGGTGGTGATCACGGGTCTGGCGATATCGGCAAGCAGAGCCGCGTCATCACCTGCGCCCACCTGAAGCAGCCCTTGCGGGTCTCGGCCATCGCCCGGCTGTCCCAGAATCTGGTCGATCAGTAAAAACTCGTCCTGCCAGGGCGTCTGCAAAACCCGGGGCCGGGTGCCGCAGGCTGCGGCAAAGCGGGCAGCTGCAGCTGCGGGATCATCTGCCCGGGTTATGGCGCTGATCACCGCCACCCCGTCTGCCCCGCTTTCCATGCACGCTTCCACAGATTCCGGAAAAATGCCGCCAATGGCCACAACAGGAAGACCGGACCGGCGGACCACTTCGGAAAGGCCGTGTAAACCGATGGCCTCTCCGGCATCCGCCTTGGTCCCCGTGGCAAATACCGGCCCGGTTCCCAGATAATCGCACGGGGCTGTATCGGTCCGCGCAAGCTCTTCAAGGTTGGCAGCAGAAACGCCCACAACGGCTCCAGGGCCCAGAATCTGCCGGGCAAGGGCCGGATCGGCGTCCTGCTGGCCCAGATGCACCCCGTCAGCACCCAGGGCCCGGGCCAGGATCATGTCGTCATTAACGATAAATCTCACCCCATGGATGGCACACATTTGGGCAATGGCTTGGGCTTCATTGAAATCCGGGTCGGAAAAAGCCTTGTTGCGGTACTGGACAACCGTGGCCCCGGCTGCTATGGCAATTTTCGCCTGCTCCAGGGGCCCGGATCCTGAGGTGCCGTCATCGGTAATAAAGTAAAACCGCAGATCGATTCTCGTATTTTTCAAAGCACTCCCACGAATTTGACAAAACACGGCTGCCGCTTCTACACGCGGGCGCCGAAAATTTGCTGCCAGTGCTTAAAACGCCCGGTTTTCTCAGGCCCCCAGGGCTCCAGGGAGGCGGCCACTGCAGCCGGGTCCTTTCGGGTACCGTCAGGCGGGGGCATCTTGGAGAAAAACAGATCCGCAAAACAGATGATCTGCTCTTCCAGGGTTTCAGGCAGCATGTCGCGCACCGGCAGGGCAAGCTGCTGTCGGGCAATATCTTCTGCGGAAAGCCCCACGCCCACGTGGCGTTCACATACCCGGGCATGGGCCGGCAGACCGTGGCTTTCCAGTATCTGCGCGCCCAGCCACCCGTGGCAGACATAGGAATATGCACCGAAACATCCGATTTCCGGGGCATTGACCCGGCAGATGCCGATATCGTGCAGCATGGCCGCCTCTTGGATAAACCCTGTATCCGGTGCCAGGTGCGCCACCCGTTGGGCCACGGTCAGGGCGGCTTTGGCCACGGCCGTACTGTGGGCGGTCAGCACCCGGTAAGCCAGGGTCCCGGGCCGGTAATAGACGCCGATGAGATCAAGCGGGTTCATTGACCGCAGAGGCGTTTTGCTGCACGCCGGACAAAAGCACGGCCTCGATAAACGGGTCAATCCAGCCGTCTAGCACCGCGTTGACATTGCCCACATCCATGTTGATCCTGTGATCCTTGACCATCTGATAAGGATGGAGCACATAGGAGCGGATCTGATTGCCCCAGGCGATCTCTCCCTTGCCCTCATGGATGGCCTGCATCTTGCGCTCCTGCTTTTCCTGCTCCAGTTGGTAAAGTCTGGCCCGCAGCACCCGCATGGCCAGTTCCCGGTTTCGAAGCTGGGATTTTTCCTGCTGGCACTGCACCACAATGCCTGTTGGCTGATGGGTGATGCGCACGGCGCTGCTGGTCTTGTTTACGTGCTGGCCGCCTGCGCCGCTGGCCCGGAACGTATCCACCCGAAGATCGTTTTCATCAATATCCACCACGATCTCGTCATCGATTTCCGGGTAGACAAACACCGATGCAAAGGAGGTGTGCCGCTTGCCGCTGGCGTTAAAAGGCGATATCCGCACCAGCCGGTGCACGCCGGTTTCCACCTTGAGATAGCCAAAGGCGTTTTCCCCTTTGGCGGTAAAGGTCACGCTCTTGATGCCGGCTTCGTCTCCGGGCTGCAAATCCATGATATCAATGGCATAGCCCTTTTCCTCGCACCACCGGGTGTACATGCGAAACAGCATCTCGGCCCAGTCCTGGGCCTCGGTGCCGCCGGCGCCGGCATTAATGGATACGATGGCATTGCGGCTGTCATCTGTGCCGCTTAGCATCATGTCCACGGAAAACCGGCGAATCTGTTGTTCCAGTTTCTCAGCCTGACGGCGCACCTCTGCCAGAGATGATGGGTCCTCTTCTTCTTCGGCCAGTTCCAGAAGCACGCCGCAGTCTTCGATCTCCTTGTACAGGTTTTGCCATCTTTCCATGCGCTGGCTTAAACGGGAACGCTCCTGAAGGATCTTTCTGGCATTGTCCGGATCATTCCAGAAGTCCTCGGCGGCCAGAAGGCTTTCGATTTCCGCCAGGCGCCGCTGCGTTTCCGGTATGTCAAAGATACCCCTTTAACTGATCGATTTTTTCATACAATTCATTTACCGTGGATTTAAGCTCCTCAGACATGGCTGTTTCCTCCTTGATTTTGCGGCAAAAGATACAAAACCCCGCTGCGGGGCGATTTTTCATCCCTCATGGTTGACGCGCTCGTAAAAAATCGATTTATAGACTTTATCAGGAAGCCCGGCGGGTTCTCAAGCCTTTTCTCAGGCCGGCCAGGAGGAAAACCAGGGCTGCGGCCGAACAAAAGCCCGGCAGCAAATGGGGGTAGCGGGTATAAAATCCCACTTTGCCTTCGGCCGGCGCCACGTCCCGGGTCAGACTCGTGGTTTGAAAAACCGCAGAAGACGCCCGGATACGGCCGGCCGGATCAATAAAGCCGCTGATGCCGGTGTTGGCCGCCCGCACCACCGGCCTGCGGTTTTCCACGGCCCGGAACACGGCCATGGAAAAATGTTGAAACGGCGCGGAAGTGTTGCCGAACCAGGCATCATTGGTGATATTGACCAAAATATCGGCCCCGGCACGGACCATGGCCGCCGAAAGATGGGGAAAGATGATTTCATAGCAGATCTGCACGCCCATATCCGCATTTCCGGCCGAAAGCAGCCGCCCGGGCCGGCCTGAAGAAAAATCGCCGGTTTCGGGCACGATTTTGCCCACAAACGGCAGCCATTTTTTCAGGGGCACATATTCGCCAAACGGCACCAGGTGAACCTTGTCATACCGGCCCTTCACCCGTCCCCGGTGATCAATGAGATAGGCGCTGTTAAACAAATCCAGCCCGCCGCTGTCCTCCCGGCGCTCATAGGCGGGCGCGCCGGCCAGCAAAGGCTTTTTCATCCGCTCTGCCATGTCCAGAACCCGCCGGGTGCGCTTGGCATCATTGAAAAAGTAAAACGGCACCGCGGTTTCAGGCCAGACAACCAGATCAGGCTGTTTTTCGGCAGCGCTGAGCGAAAGCCGGATATATTTGTCTAAAATCGCCTCCACATAGGCGTCATCCCATTTCAGAGACTGCTCGATGTTTGCCTGGATCACGGATACGCGCAGCTGACTGGAAGGCTTGCCTGCTGCATCCTGTTCTGAGAGCCGAAACATCCCGTATCCGCCATTGGCAAAAAAAAGGCCTGCTGTAATGAGCAGACCGGCAACAGCTGCACCCTGGCCAACCAGGCGATTTTGCCAGCGGCCATGGAATAAATGCATGAAAAAAAGAAAAAGCCCCGCGCTCACCGCGCAGACAAAAAAAGACACGCCGTAGACACCAAACAAATCCGCGGACTGGATCAGAACCGGATACCGATACTGGCTGTAGCCCGCAAGCCCCCATGGAAAACCGGTAAACAAAAAGGTTTTGGCATATTCCAGAGCCACCCAGCACACCGGGACCCAGACCACCAGAAAAACCGGCCGCACAGGCACAAGCGTAACAGCCCAGGCAAACACCCCCGTGTACAGGGCCAGGTAAAACGCCAGTAACAGAAGGGCAAAAAAGCTCAGCCAGACGGACATGGGTCCGTAGCGATGCATGGTGGGCACCAGCCAGTACAAAAGCAGCAGATAATGCACAAATCCGGCAAGCAATCCAAAAAGAAAAGCCGTGCGCCCGCTGACCCGGCAAATGCCGACCAGCAAAAGTCCCGGGGCAAACCAGGCGGCAAAGCCGGCACCGGTTTTGTCAAATGCGCAGGCCAGCACCACACCTGCGGCAATGCAGAAAAACAGGGAAACGCTTTTTTCCGGGCTCAGTTTCATGACAGGCGCTGATCCAAATTTCACTTTCCAACCGGGTTTTGTTTAAAATAATGAATGGCGCTTACAAAATTTTCGGCAAATTGTTTGTCTGCCGTCATAGCACAACAAGGGCGAAGCAGCAAGGCGCAGGGGCCCGGGCGGAAAAAAGCCACTGGCCGAAGCCATTGATAAGCGCGGCAATTTTGTTTGAAATTCTCTTAGGGATTTGTTAAAGGAAAAGACAATGCCCTCAGGGCATTTTAGCACACGAAAACAGCGCATGGACGGCCGGTAAACACCGGCCCTGTGGTATTCACTCCGCACCGGAATTTTTTTCATGTCCATTACCCGATTCAGCAAAAAGCGGATCCTGGTGACCGGCGGTGCCGGTTTTATCGGGTCTCATCTGTGCGAACGTCTCCTGGACAAGGGCCATGAGGTCATCTGCGCGGACAATTTCTACACCAGCCGAAAGGCCAACATCGCCCATCTGATCCACAACCCCTATTTTGAACTGATGCGCCATGACATCACCTTCCCGCTTTACGTGGAAGTCGATGAAATCTACAACCTGGCTGCACCCGCCTCTCCGATCCACTATCAGCTGGACCCGGTACAGACGGTGAAAACCATTGTGCACGGCGCCATTAACGTACTGGGCCTGGCCAAGCGCCTGAAGGCCAGAATCCTGCAGGCATCCACCAGCGAGGTTTACGGCGATCCCCATGTGCATCCCCAAACAGAGGACTACTGGGGCAACACCAACCCCATCGGACCGAGATCCTGTTACGATGAAGGCAAACGATGCGCGGAAACTCTGTTTTTCGATTATTTCCGCCAGCATCAGGTGGATATCAAGGTGGTGCGGATCTTTAACACTTATGGTCCGCGGATGCACCCGGACGACGGCCGGGTGGTGAGCAATTTTGTGCTCCAGGCCCTTTTTGGAAAAGACATCACCATCTACGGCGACGGCAGCCAGACCCGGTCTTTCTGCTATGTGGATGACATGGTCGAAGGGCTCATGGCCATGATGGACACCCCGGCCGGAACCACCGGACCGGTGAACCTGGGCAACCCTCAGGAAACCCCGATCCTTGCCCTGGCAGAAAAAATTGTGGAAATGACCAAAACAAAGGCCGGCATTGTGTTTGCGCCCCTGCCGGAAAACGATCCTGCCCGCCGCCGGCCCGACACCACAAAAGCCCGGCAGCTTTTAAACTGGCAGGCCGCAACAGATTTGGACACCGGGCTTTCGCGCACTATTCAATACTTCTCCGAACTGGCAGGGCAGGAATAACAGGATTGATTGGTCGGGGCGGCAGGATTTGAACCTGCGACTTCCTGCTCCCAAAGCAGGCGCGCTGCCAGGCTGCGCTACGCCCCGAAAAATTATTGGCGCCGTTTTACCACCCTTTTGCCCGGCATGCAAGGCAAAGAAAACAACATGGTGTGGTTTTCAGGAACTGTCCCGTAAAAATTTCATTGTTCCCTCAGCCAGCGCCCGGGCCAGGGACTCCAGATAGGCTTGGTTTTCCAGTTTTTCGGCCATTGTCGGATGCGTTATATACCCGGTTTCATAGATCACCGCCGGCATGTCCAGGCCGTGGAGAAGGGCCATGGGAGCCTGCATCACATCAGCACCATCGGGCATTTCAAGTTGATCGACCTGCGCCCGCAGGCTTTCGGCCAGCAAAGCAGATGCCCGGACATGCCTGCGCTGAATTCTGTCCCATTTACGGGCAATCGTGCTGTCATGATCCGCGGCTGCCGGCCCCTGATCCCCCCCGGGCGGCAGATCGTAATAAATGCAGTGTTTGTTGGCCGCTGAGTTTCGGCTTGCCCCGGTGTGCAGGCTGATGAGCGCATCCCCCTGATGCCTGTTGGCCAGAGAGGCCCGCTGATCAACAGAAATCCCGTAATCATCTGTTCGGGTCATAATCACCTGCGCCCCCCTGCCATCCAGGGCCGCTTCAAGCTTTTTGGCCAGCGCCAGGCACACCCGCTTTTCCAGTTGGCCACCCGGGCCCTGCCCTCCTTTATCGTTGCCCCCATGGCCGGGATCCACGATCACCACCGGCATATCCGCGGACCAAACCGGTGAGGCCCGGAAGTTTCCGCAGACAAGCAGCGCGATAACCAGCAGAAAAACCATGCCGGTCAGAAAGCCGTGGCGCTGAAAACAGCAAGATTTATTGATTTTTGAATCTTTCTGCACCTTAATTTTCCTTGACACTATGGGCAATTAATATTATTTTAACATGATACACATTTTAATTATGCTATAATTTCGGATAGTTGGTACTTGCCCGGACCCTGTGCGGCTTTCCTCGGCTCCGATGTCGGGATATTTATGCCCGCTTCCGGCATGCTATGGATGTCAATGACAGACCGCCAATTCTGTTTACCGAAACCAACGCTGAAAATAAAGAAAAAATGTTTGCGAGAGTGGCGGAACTGGTAGACGCACTGGACTTAGGATCCAGCTCTTGAAAAAGAGTGGGAGTTCGAGTCTCCCCTCTCGCACCAATCCGATAACTTTCTTCCCGCAGGAAAAGCGGGAACAGAATCTCAGACCCAATATGGCTGGAAAGGACCATCATGCAGGTAAAAGTAGAAGACGTAAGCAGTGTCAAAAAGAAAATCCACGTGGAGCTGCCCCGGCAGCAGGTCACCAACAAACTCGATGAAGCCTATAAGCAGCTCAAGAAAACCGCAAAGCTCAAAGGCTATCGTCCCGGCAAAGCCCCGCGTTCCGTGCTGGAGCGGCACTTTAAAAAAGATGTGCATGCAGACGTGGCCTCTTCACTGGTCCAGGAATCATTTCCCGAGGCCATAAAAGAGACCGACCTGACGGTGCTGGAAACCTCGGATGTGGATGCTCCGGATCTTGACCCGGAAAGCGACTACAAATATGCGGCCACAGTGGAGCTCAAGCCCGAACTGCCAGAGGTGGAATACAAGGGCCTGAACCTGAAAAAAACGGTTTACCGGGTGGATGAATCCGAAATCGATTCCCAGATCGAGCGTCTTCGCCAGCATCTGGCCAGGTATGAACCCGTGGAGGAAAAGCGCCCTGTGGTCAGGGATGATTATGTTGTCATTGATCACCAGGGATTCAAAGACGGCCAGCCCGCAGACGACGCTCCCCTGACAACCGATGACACCATCAAGCTGGGCGCATCGGGTTTTCCCGAAGATTTCGACAAGGCCATCGAGGGCATGCAGCCCGGCGAGGAAAAGGAAATTACGGTACAATTTCCCGAAGATTACCAAAAACCCGAGCTGGCCGGGCAGGAAATCACATACCATGTGACTTTAAAGGAATTGCGCCAGGAAATCCTGCCGCCCGTGGACGACGAATTGGCCAAAAACTTTGGCGAATATGAAACTCTTGCCGATCTCCGCGCCGAAATCCGAAGCCATTTGGAACAGGGCTACCAGAAGCGGACAGACCAGGAACTGCAGGAACAGATGTTCAATCAACTGCTCACCGAAGAATTTGAAATTCCCGAAGTTCTGGTGCGCTCTGAAATGGATGAAATCATCCGGGATGCAGAAATGAAATTTTCCCAGAACGGGCTTTCCATGGAGCAGCTTGGCCTGACCCGTGAGCACATGGAAGCCCAGTACCGGGGAGTGGCTGAACAGCAGGTACGGCGGCATCTTCTGCTTAACAAAATCATAGAGCAGGAAAATCTGGAGGTCACCGATGACCAACTGGAGCCGGAATATGAAAAAATCGCCGAGTCCACCGGACAGCCCGCAGACATGATCAAGTCCTATTACAAGCAGCATCCCGAGCGCCTTGACGGTTTTAAGCATGCATTACTTGAAAAACAGGTCATCGATCTTATTATTAATCATGCAAACATCGAAGAAGTGGAAGCGGAAGCCGAAACCGCGGATGAAAGCAAGTAAGACAGGGAGGTGAAAAATCCCTGTGCCCGCAGGCTGCATGGGTTTATCATCACATGCAGCCCTGAAATGGGATTGCAAGATGAAATCTTGATGGCACCGTAAAAAGTCTGATTTCAGATGGTGCCGTAAACAGTTTAAGATCAGGGCTTGCGCAATTCCGTAGAATGCAGCGTACTTAGCCGTACGTGAAATTCTGAGAAATTGCGCGTAACGCAGATATTGGACTTTACGGCGCCATCAAATCTTAACCTGTTAACAAGGAGGCATTACCTTGGCGTTAATCCCCATGGTCGTCGAACAAACCAGCAAGGGCGAACGGGCCTATGACATATATTCCCGGCTGCTAAAAGACCGGATCGTGTTTCTGGGCACCCAGATCAACGATGAAATCGCCAATCTGCTCATTGCCCAGCTGCTTTTTCTCGAATCCGAAGATCCGGACAAGGATATCAATTTCTATATCAATTCCCCGGGTGGATCCGTGACCTCCGGTCTGGCGGTGTATGACACCATGCAGTATATCAAGCCTGATATTGCAACAGTCTGCATCGGGCAGGCCTCTTCTATGGGCGCGGTACTGCTGGCGGCCGGTGCTGCTGGTAAAAGATATTCCCTGCCCAACTCGCGCATCCTGATCCACCAGCCCCTTGGCGGTGTTCAGGGGCAGGCCGCGGATATCAAGATCCAGGCAGAGGAAATACTGCGTCTTAAACAAAGACTCAATGAAATCATTTCATTTCATACAAAGCAGGATTTTTCAAAGATTGAAAAAGACACGGACCGGGATTTTTTCATGAGCGGTCTGGAAGCGTCCGAATACGGGATCGTGGACCACGTGATCAACAACCGTGACGATCTCGATAAAATCAGTGATTAAGGAGGCATTACATGTCATCATATAAGGGCGGAGAAGGAAACGACAACCTCTTCTGCTCATTTTGCGGTAAAAACCAGCAGGAGGTCAAAAAACTGATTGCCGGACCTGCGGTCTATATCTGCGATGAGTGCATCCAGCTGTGCAGCGAGATTATTGAAGAGGAAAACATCAAGGACATTGATATTTCCGACAGAATACTCACGCCCGCTGACATTAAAAACCAGCTCGATGAATACGTGATCCAGCAGGATCATGCCAAAAAGGTGCTGTCTGTTGCGGTCCACAACCACTACAAGCGGCTGGACTCGAAACTGGCCACCGATGAGGTGGAACTGCACAAAAGCAACATCATGCTCATCGGGCCAACCGGCTGCGGCAAAACGCTTCTGGCCCAGACACTGGCGCGGTTTTTGAATGTGCCGTTTACCATTGCTGATGCCACCAGCCTCACAGAGGCGGGCTATGTGGGCGAGGATGTGGAAAACATCATCCTGGCGCTGTTGCAGAATGCCGACTACGACGTGGAAAAAGCCCAGCGCGGTATTGTCTACATCGATGAAATTGACAAAATCGCCATGATGTCCGACAACCCCTCGATTACCCGGGACGTGTCCGGCGAGGGCGTGCAGCAGGCTTTGCTGAAAATCATCGAAGGCACCCAGGCAAGTGTTCCGCCAAAAGGGGGGCGCAAGCATCCCCAGCAGGATTTTGTCAAGGTGGATACCAGCAACATTCTGTTTATTTGCGGCGGCACATTCACGGGCCTGGACAAGATCATCGAGCGCCGCACGGGCTCTCACATGATGGGCTTTGGCGCCAATATTGTCAGCCAGCAGGACCGTTCCACCAGTGACCTGCTGCAGATGGTGGAAACCGAGGACCTGATCAAGTTCGGCCTGATCCCGGAATTCATGGGCCGGCTGCCCATTGTGGCGACCTTGCAGGATCTCGACGAGCAGGCCCTGATCAAGATTTTGACGGAACCCAAAAATGCGCTTATAAAACAGTTCCAGAAGCTGTTTGAAATCGAGGGCGTCAATTTGCGCTTTACTGACAGCGCCCTTGGCGCCATTGCCAATCAAAGCATGAAGCGAAATTCCGGGGCACGGGGGTTGCGGGCCATTATCGAGTCCACAATGCTTGATATTATGTACAAGCTGCCCTCAATTCCCGGTGTAAAAGAATGTGTGGTGGGCGAAGAAGTTGTGCTCAACAGGGAGGAGCCGATACTGCTCTATGAGCAGGAATCCAAGAAACAGGCATAAACGTCCCTGCCTGAACACATCTTCTTTTCTCCTTTCTTCGCGTTTTCGATCCCAATGTGCAAAACCGCCGACAACCGGCGGTTTTGCACCAAACCCATGAAAGTGTCATCAGATAAACTTATGATCAATATACCCAAGATATTCAAAACCAGCGATCACCAGGAAGGCCGGGCGGTACTGCCGCTTCTGCCCCTTCGCGATATTGTGGTGTTTCCCCATATGGTCTCACCGTTGTTTGTGGGCCGGACAAAATCCATTAATGCGTTGTCTGAAGCCATGAACGACGAGGAAAAATACATTTTCCTGGCCACCCAGACCAATCCGGGAGAGGATCACCCCAAGCAAAAAGACATCAACCGGATCGGGACCGTGGCCAAGGTGCTTCAGATGCTGCGCCTGCCCGACGGAACGGTCAAAACCGTGGTGGAGGGCAAGCATCGGGCGAGAATCACTGATTTTGAGGCCAGCGAGAGTTTCTTTAAAGTCCACCTGGAGCTTCTCGAAGAGCCCGACCTTGAGGAAGGCGAAAGAGAGGCATACCTGCGCAACGTGGTGGATGCCTTCAAGGCATACACCCAGCAAAACAAAAACATATCCAAGGAAACCGTTGAGACCATCTCCAATCTCACCGATCCGGTGGAGCTGCTCTACACTGCGGCGGCCCAGTTTTCCTTCAAGGCCCGGGACAACCAGCAACTGCTTGAAACCCAGTCGCTGACCGAACGGCTCACCTATCTCATCGAGCTGATCAATCAGGAGACCGTAATCCTCCAGACCGATCAGCGGATCAAGAACCGGATCAAAAAGCAGATGGAGCAGAGCCAGAAAAACTACTATCTCAATGAACAGATCCGGGCCATTAAAAAGGAGATGGGCGAAGACGAATCCGAAGACAACGAGTTAAAGGAACTCGAAGAGCGGATTGAAAACAAAGAGCTGCCTGAAGAAGCAGAGGAAAAAGTCCGCCACGAGTTTAACAAACTCAAGCGCATGACGCCCATGTCGGCCGAGGCAACGGTCACACGCAATTACATCGACTGGATTTTGAGCCTGCCGTGGTTTGAAAAAAGCGAAATTTCAGAAGACATCGACGAAGCCGAAAAAATTCTCGACGAGGACCATTACGGGCTGGAACGGCCCAAGGAACGGATCCTGGAATACCTTGCGGTCCAGGCCCTGGTGAAAAAAATCCGGGGCCCGATCCTCTGTCTGGTGGGCCCGCCCGGGGTGGGCAAGACCTCCCTGGCCAAATCGGTCTCCCGGGCCACAGGCCGGGAATTTGTCCGTCTTTCCCTTGGCGGCGTACGCGACGAGGCGGAAATCCGGGGCCACAGGCGCACCTATATCGGCGCCATGCCCGGAAAGATCATCCAGAGCTTGCGCAAGGCCGGTGCCAACAATCCGGTGTTCTGCCTGGATGAAGTGGACAAAATGAGCATGGATTTCCGGGGAGATCCTTCCGCGGCCCTGCTCGAGGTGCTGGATCCGGAGCAGAATTACGGATTCAACGATCATTACCTGGATATGGACTATGACCTGTCTGATATTCTGTTTATTACAACGGCCAACACCCTGCCCGATATTCCGGTGCCTCTGCAGGACCGTATGGAAATCATCCGCCTGCCGGGCTACACTGAGTATGAAAAGTACAATATCACTGAATTGTTTCTGGTGCCCAAGCAGATCCGTCTAAACGGCTTGGACGTGGAGAAAGTCAAATTTTCCAAAAATGCCGTTTACACCATTATCCGCAATTATACCCGGGAGGCCGGGGTGCGCAATCTGGAACGCGAAATCGCCTCTATCTGCAGGAAAATCGCCCGCAAGGTAGCCAAAACCGGAGCGGATAAGGTCATCCATGTCAATTCCAGGTCTGTGGAAAAATACCTGGGCCCGGTCCAGTACCGGCGCGGTCAGTTAGAAGAAAAAGACCTGGTGGGCATTGTCACCGGTCTTGCCTGGACCCAGTTCGGCGGGGAACTGCTTTACGTGGAAAGCGCCATTATGCCTGGCAAGGGCGATTTCAATGTCACCGGCAAACTCGGGGATGTGATGAAGGAATCGGCCCGGGCGGCCATCAGTTACGTGCGGTCCCGCTCCGGCCAGTTCAACATTGACCCGAAATTCTATGAAAAATTTGATATTCACATCCATGTGCCCGAAGGCGCCACGCCAAAAGACGGACCGTCGGCGGGAATTGCCATGTGCACATCCATTATTTCCACTCTCACCCGTCTGCCCGTGCGCCGGGATCTGGCCATGACCGGCGAGATCACCCTGCGGGGCCGGGTGCTGCCGGTGGGCGGCCTGAAGGAAAAAATCCTTGCAGCCCACCGGGCGGGAATCCACAACGTGATCATTCCCGCAGACAATGAAAAGGATTTAAAAGAAATTCCGGCCACCATTATGCGCCAGATCCAAATCGTACCGGTGCAGCACATGGACGAGGTCATTGGCCGGGCCATTGTGGTGGAAGAAGGCAGCTATCTGTACCGCCGGGATGACGGCGAGGCGGAAATTCCCGACTTTCCGCCCCGGGATCCCGGAAAATCTTCCGACAATGACAGACCGGCCATTGCCGATATTTAAAAACGCAAAACATGATTGCTTTTTGGCTTGACAGCCTCTTTGATAGTTGGTAGAAAGCAGATTCTGTTTGACGGTAATCTTTTTTGATGACCGGCCGCAGACAGGGGATCTCCGAACCGGAGCCCCGACAGGAACTGGACAAGGGGGGCGGGTAGCTCAGTTGGGAGAGCGACGGCCTTACAAGCCGTAGGTCACAGGTTCGAGCCCTGTTCCGCCTACCATTTCCTGGAAAAAGAATGAATTGCTGTTATTCGGGGGCGTAGCTCAGTTTGGTTAGAGCGCCGGCCTGTCACGCCGGAGGTCGCGAGTTCGAGTCTCGTCGCTCCCGCCACAAACCAGATCAAGGGGTGCTGTTATCAGCACCCCTTTTTTTGTTTCCCTTACATCGCCTATTTGCGCAAAACGGGGCTTATATGCAGGACATTACCGAAAAACTGGCCCAAGCGGTTTTACAGCAACTGGAAGCCGAAATTGTTTTAAGCCGGCAGGTGGTGCATTACCTGGAGTCCATGACCGGGGTATCCTCCGCCCGGGATCTGGAACCGAAACTTGAATATGGGGATGACGCTGAGGTGTGCAGCCTGCTGGAGCTGATTTTTTACCCGGACCAGGAAGGTCAGTGCGCCATAGAGCCTTTGCTTGAGAAGATGGAACCGACAGAAGATGATATAAGCAGGCTGCAGCAGATCCTTTGTGAAAACAACATCCACACCCGCCTGATATTTCCGGACAACACCATGACAAAAGCCATGCCCGTGCCCCGGGACAGCCTGATCTCCTACATCCGGCGCCTGAAGCTGAACCGGCACATGGACGACCAGGTAGTCTCTGCCATGGACCAGCATATTGCCCACCGCCGTGATGTCCTGCTGGCCCGTGTGATGCTGAGAAACAGCCGGATCGCATTTTTACCGCCGGTGGTATCATTTTTGTGCCATTTTTTCAGCATCATGCCCGAAAAGGCGCAGGACTGGAAGGCATCCCTGGAATTGGTCATCCCCCTGCTCGAATCAGCAGCACCTGACACGGATATTTATACCCGGCTCATGGATCAGAAGCGGCATTATGCGGAAATGATCAGAAGGGCGGAAAACGCATCTGAACAATTAAAACAGGTTCCAGTGGAGGCTTTGATCATGCGGGGCACAAACATTGCCACCATAGGCGAGCACGAAGCCCGCACCCGGATGGCACTCATTGATGAAACAGCCATTTATGTATTCGGCCAAACCGAATTTGATGAATTTCCAGGCCCGCCGCTTATTCTGAACTTTTAACCACTGCCATGCCCCTTTTTACCACATGTTTCTGACATCTTCCGCCTTCTGCCGCGCCTGGTCGGCCAGAGCGGAGCCATCGGCTATGGCTGCGGCTTTCTTGTAGGCGTCTATGGCCTTGTGGTATTCATGCTGCCGGGTATAGGCCCTGCCCAGATCCATGCAGATCATAGCCGACTTTGGCGCGTTTTCTTTTGCCCGCTCCAGATACCGCACAGCCTTGTTTATATCACCGGTGGCCATATACACCTGCCCCAGGCCGTGTAACGCCTTGGGAAAGTCATACTCCAGCTCCAGGGCTTCATTGTAATATTTTTCGGCCTTTTCGTATTCACCGGTCTGGTAATAAATGTAGCCAAGATTGGTCAAGGGGTAAAAAGGGGTGGTATACAGCAAATCATCTGCCACCTGCTCGAAGCATTCGGCAGCCTTGTCCCACTGCTCAAGGGCGATGTAGGCAGCACCGAGATTATTGCGGGCCGGAGAATATTCGGGCCGCAGTTCCAGGGCCCGCTCCAGATGCGAGACAGCCTTTTCCGGATTCTCTTTTGCCAGATAGGTCAGTCCCAATGCATTGTGAACATACGGATCATTTGGGTTTAGGTGTTCGGCTTTCAACAGCTCCCGCAATGCCCGGGTATAATTGCCGTCTGCCATATAGGCCTCCCCAAGGTTACGGGCTGCATCCGCCTGCTGCTTCTTGGCCGTGGAAGCTCCGGTATGGGCACAGGCGCAAAGCATGATACTGATACAAACGATCCCGAACACCTTCACAAACGCCATTTTTTTTCTTTCCATAGCCCGTCTTTCCTTTGCTCTTGTCTTGGCAGTGGTGCGTGGTCAGCGTATCCGGATAACGGAAATATTTTGCTGATCAAAATATGTAAGAAACTCCCGGGCAACCGGGACATGTGAGAGCAGTACCTGTTTTTCCCCGCCCTTCTCCCGGCTGCTTACCAAAAACCCGGGCACCTGCAGGGAAATATTGTGAATACGGGGACGATTGGCCATCCAGAAAATGGGATCATCCATGATTTCCAGATTCAATACATCCCCGAGCTGCTCCAGAATCGCATCCGGTTCATTGCCCGGCTGTATCTGCAGTACCTGAAAACCGGTTTTCTCAATGGCGTCAACGGCATCTCCCTGCAGATCTCCGTAATCAATCAGCATTTCTGCATTTTGCCCAAGTGACAGCAGGTTGGCCGCAGCCCGGACCTGAAAGCCGGCATAGGGAAAACAGACCTCAACGTTTTCATGATAAGTGTAGCCGAGCTTTTCCACCAAAAGGCGCACCAGCCGGTCCGGACGCCGGGTCTGCACGGCCGGTGATTCCGGACGGCGGGCATTGGACGGCTCAGTATCATGGAGAATCCAGCCGGACTTTTCCGGGGTTTCCACCCAATCCCGCACCGTGACAGCCCGGGATTCCAGATAGGCGCATACAGGCTCAGGGGTTTTCATCTCCGGATCAGAAAAAATATTTAAATAAATCGTGTCCTGGCCTTTCGACGGCTGGTAAATGAACTGGCCCCGCAATACCGTGCTCAGGCCTTTGTCTTCAATTTCCATCCGGTGTTGATAACCATCCGGGTCCAGCTTTGGGATGAGCTTTTCCAACAGCCAGGTCAACGCCGGCTGCCTGGGGACAAACAATACCTCCAGGTTCCGCCAGTAGACCTGGAGCACGGCCTGATCACCGGGGCTGATCCACTGGCGCCGGGTCAGCAGAAACTTTCTGCCGTCGGAGAGTTCAAGCACCGGTGTTTTCGAAAGATCCAGGGACAAGTCCCTTTCCCCGGATCTGGGAAAAAAATACCGTCCCTTGTTAAAAATGCGGGCATCTAAAATTTCCGCCGCCTTGGCCAGTACGGACAAGTCCGCAAACCACTGAACAGAAACCGAAGGCCTGCCTGTTTTGGCATTGTTTTGGCTTTCTTCAATGATATCGGCAGGGATATTGGCGGCCCGCCCGGGCACGACGGCATTGTCTTTGTCAGAAGGCGCCGGTGCAGCCGAAGGCCGGGCCTGATCCATCACATCGGAATACCACGGCTTTTCTTTGATTTCCGGATCCGGAAGGCGAATCCGGGCACCGGCCCGCACGTTGTCCGGATCCCTGATTTCGGGATTCATCATCTTAAACAGGCGCATGCCCCGATTGTAACCGTCTGAGCCATACCGACCGAACCGCTCGGATATGAGCCGGGAAATCCAGTCTCCGTATTGAACGGTATAGGGATCGGCAAATTGTTTGAGATTTTCAGACAGGCCAGTGATAGGAATGACCGGGATGGTCACCTGACCGGTTTCCTGGCCTGTCAGGGTCCCGGGCTCAAGGATGCGCAGCGGAATCAGAATCTGCTGATCCGGGTATATCAGGTCCATATCCCGGACCCGGGGATTGATCCGCTTGAAAATATCCAGAAATTTCGGAAAATCCTTGTGCGCAATATCCCCCCGCTGCTCCAGAAGCCGGATGACAAAATCATCTTTCTGCACCACGTACGGATCACACAGGATATCCTTGTCCCTGTCCCGTTCCACCATGTAATGCTTCTGGTAAAACACCGCAAGGCTCCTGCCAGGGGCGAAAAACAAAATCACCCCGCAGAGGAGTACCGGCAGTATGCACAAGGCAAACAAACGATGCGGTTTCATCCGGATCACACCTTTTTCAAATCAAGGCGCATGGCAATATCTTCAGCAGTTCTTTGAACAAAATGGGCCAAATCGTCTCCGGACAAGGGGCGGCCGGGCCGGGGAACTTTGTCCAGATCTTCAGGGCAGACCAACTCCGGGGCATTGACCAGTTCGTCCCTGGGGATAATCCCGTATTCCGGGGGAAAGTTGTTGTCAAAATACATCTGCTGGAAATCGGCAAATTTCAGTGCGTGTGCGGTTGAATCCAGTATTGCGGTCTCGTCCGCGGCAATTTTGCCGCTCTTTTTGGCCGCCACCAGACCCGCCAGACATTCCCCACCGTGGGTGCAGACCACGTGGCCGTTCCGGTTGGCCCGCAGCTGCCAATCCATGATCTGCTGTTCGGTTACCTCCTCCACAAAAACCTTCTGCTGTCCGGCCCGCCTGTTGTATTCGGCCACCAGCCGGATGACCCGGGGCATGGACACGGGGTTTCCGATCATGGCGGCCTGGGCCACACTCGGCTTGACCTGCACGGGTTCAAAACAGCGCTTTTCCGGATCCGGCTCCAGATAATACTTGTAAACCGGGTTGGCATGCTCGGACTGCACCCCCACAATCCGCGGCAGATCCTCTATGATGCCCAGATCATGGAACTTGAGAAAGCCGCTCATGATGGCCGTAATGTTACCGGCATTGCCCACCGGCGCCACAACGGCCTTGCCGGCCATGTCATATTCAAATCCCTGGGCGATCTCGTAAGAATAGGATTCCTGGCCCAGGATACGCCAGGCATTTTTGGAGTTGAGCAGGGCCACGTTGTAATGCTCTGACAAGTGCTCCACGATTTTCATGCAGTCATCAAAGACCCCGGGCACTTCAAAGACCATTGCCCCGCTTCCCAGGGGCTGGGAAAGCTGCTGGGGGGTGACGCGCTTGTGGGGCAGCAAAACCGCGGACTTGACATCCGGATGCAGAAACGAGGCATAAAGCGCTGCGGCCGCAGACGTGTCTCCCGTTGAGGCGCACACCGCCAGCACGTCAGAAACATATCCCTGCTGGAGCAGATAGCGGATATAGCTAAGGGCACTGGCCATCCCCCGGTCCTTGAAAGAAGCACTCGGGTTCTGGCCGTCGTTTTTAAAATAAAACCGGATTCCGGCTTTTTTCTGGAGCCGGGCGTTTGCTTCGACAACCGGGGTATGGCCTTCGCCGAGGAAGACTGCGGCATCCAGGGGCAGAACCGGGCCGATTAACTCATGATACCGGTAAATACCGTTTAAGGCGGGGATATTGAGCATCCTGCGGTAATCAAAAATCCGCCGCCACATGGGCCCGGAAATCTTTTTTAACCGCTCAAAATCGGTATCATAGAGCAAAAGCACATGCCCGCACGCCGGGCAGGTATACAGCAGATGCCGGATGCCGAACTCCTTTTGGCAGTTCAGACATCGATATATCAAATCGCCGCCTGGCCCGGGAATCAGGTACGGCTGAATGTCTTTGGGAAACTGATCGACTCTCACAGGGTAATTTTTTCCTTGCCGCCCATATACGGCCGCAGGGCCTCGGGGATCACCACGCTGCCATCGGCCTGTTGATAATTTTCCAGCAATGCAGCCAGTGTGCGGCCCACCGCCAGTCCGGAACCGTTTAGGGTGTGCACCAGCTCCGTGCCCTTGCGCCCCTTGCGCTTAAACCGGATACCCGCCCGGCGGGCCTGAAACGATTCAAAGTTGCTGCAGGAGGAAATTTCCCTGTATTTCTGCTGGGCCGGCATCCACACCTCAATATCATAGGTTTTGGCGGATGCAAATCCCATGTCCCCGGTGCACAGCAGCACCACCCGGTAGGCTAGCTCCAGGGCCTTTAAAACGGATTCAGCGTCTGAAAGCAGCTTTTCCAGCTCATCATAGGAATTTTCCGGGGCAGCGAATTTGACCAGCTCCACTTTATTAAATTGATGCTGCCGGATCAAGCCCCGGGTGTCTTTTCCGTAAGAACCGGCCTCGGCCCGGAAACACGGGGTAAAGGCTGTGTAATAAACGGGCAGATGGGTTTCGTCAAGGATTTCGTCCTGATGGATATTGGTGACAGGCACCTCGGCTGTGGGGATCAGAAAATAATCCCGGCCCTCGAGCTTAAACAAATCCTCTTCAAACTTGGGCAGCTGACCGGTGCAGGTCATGGAATGGCGGTTGACAATAAACGGCGGCAACACCTCTTTGTAGCCGTGCTCCAGGGTGTGCAGGCTAAGCATAAATGATATCAGGGCCCGCTCCAGCAAGGCCGCATCACCCATGTAGAGCGGAAACCGGGCTCCGGCAATCTTGGCGGCCCGTTCAAAATCCAGGATGCCCAGGTTTTCACCCACGGTCCAGTGGGGCAAAGGTTCGAAATCAAACTCCGGGGGGCGGCCCACGTGCCGGACCACGGCGTTGTCATCTTCATCCCGGCCTTCGGGAACACTTTCATGGGGCATGTTGGGAATCCGGATCATAATCTCGTTGATCCGGGATTCGTATTCGCCCAGGGACTGCTCCAGGGTCTTGACCCGCGTGCTGACCTCTTTCATCTGCGCAATCTGCTCATCTGCGCTTTGCCCCTGCTTTTTCATGGCCGCGATCTCATCGGAAACCACATTTCTGCGATGGCGCAGTTCCTCGAGTTCAGCCAGGATCCGGCGGCGTTTTTCATCAGCGCCGGCAAAAGTTTCCAGATCTGCAGTATCACCCCTTTTGGAAAGGGCATTGCGGACATCCTCCAAATTTTGCCGCACATACTTGATTTCCAGCATAAGATCCCTATATTAAATATTTTAAATAATTCTTGGAGATTTCTAATGATGGCAAACTTTAATTAAGTACCATGCCCCTGCCAATTCGTCAATGATTATTGCAAATTGCACGTTTTTACGCTATGGTGTTTCAGCGCTTACCAGACTTGGAGAATGGTTATGGAAGATGTCAAAGACAAAAAACTGGCCCTTCGCAGAGAAACCCGGGAGCGAATCACTTCGTTAAACAGCCGGGAACTGGCGCAAAAACAGGCCCGGATCGAAGAGCAACTGCTGGAGTTTGCCAATTTCCAGGAATCTGAAATAGTGCTGTTTTATCTGAGCCGGGGCGTGGAGATTGACCTGTCGCGCATCATTGAGGCATGCCCCCGGCTTGGCAAGGAAGTGGTGCTGCCGCTGTTTGACCAGAAAAAACAGACCGGCTGCCGGCTGTTGAAGATCACCGGAATGGAAACAGAGATCAAAGCCGCATCCGGACATGACTTTGAACCTGATCCTGACCAGTGTAAGCCGGTTTCCTTTGACAATATTGATATTGCCCTGATTCCGGGCGTTGCCTTTGATGAAAAAGGCGGGCGCCTGGGTGACGGCTCAGGACGGTACGACCGGCTGATGCCCCTTTTGCCCAACACCGCCCGAAAAGTCGGACTTGCCCTTGAAAACCAGGTCTATGGAGTGCTGCCCATGGAATCCCATGACAAAGCTGTTGATATTATCATTACTGAAAATCGTATCATCTATAAAATATAGACTTTCATGAAACCTGTTGTCGCCATTGTAGGCCCTCCCAACGCGGGCAAATCCACGCTGTTCAACCGGCTGACCAAAACACGCAGCGCGCTTGTGGACGATTTTCCCGGCGTGACCCGGGATCGTCACTATGCTGCTGCATCCTGGAACGATGTGGATTTTGACATTGTGGATACCGGGGGCTTTTTTGCCCTGGACAAGGACGCTTTTGCCCAAAAAACCCATGACCAGATCCGCCAGGCCATCGCAGACGCCGACGCTGTAATCCTCCTGTTTGACGGCGCAAGCGGCATTTCCGCCTTTGACCGGGACCTGGTGGACCTGGTGCGCGGATTTTCGATGCCTGTATTTTTCGCGGTCAACAAAATCGATCATCCCGGCCGGGAAGAGCATCTCTACGAATTTTATGCACTGGGCGCAGAACCCCTGTATGCCCTCTCCTCTGCCCACGGCCACGGGATTGCCGGCCTGCTCGACGACGTGGCGGCCGCACTGCCGGAAACCAAAACAGAAACGGAAAGCGATCCGGTCCGCATGGCGGTTGTCGGGCGGCCAAACGTGGGGAAATCATCGCTGATCAACCGGATCATGGGAGAAGACCGGGTCATTGTCAGCGAGCAGGCCGGCACCACCCGGGATTCCATTGATACCCTGTGCCGGGTCAACGACCGGCCCTACCTGCTCATTGACACCGCCGGGGTCCGCAGAAAATCCAGGGTCAAACAAAAAATTGAAAAATATGCCATCATCAAGGCCATGGAAAGCCTGGACCGCTGCGACATCGCCCTGATCATGCTCGATGCGGCCGCCGGGATCACCGAACAGGATGTGCGCATTGCCGGATACGCCTTTGAAAAGGGAAAGGCCTGCATTTTTCTGCTCAACAAGTGGGACCTGGTGGAAAAATCCGACCGGGTTTTCAAACAGATCAAGGAAGATATCCGCTATCAGGCCAAGTATTTGAGCTTTGCCCCGATTCTAACCATATCCGCCTTAACCGGCCGGCGGGTGCCCAAGGTTTTTGAATTCGCCGATGCCGTATACGCGCAATACACTCACCGAATCGGCACCGGCCCGTTAAACCGGATCATCGAGGCGGCCACCACCCGCACCGAGCCTTCCATGCACCATGGCCGCCGCCTGAAATTCTATTACGCCGCCCAGACCGGCACCCGGCCGCCTACCTTTGTCTGTTTTGTGAATTACCCGGAAGGCGTGCATTTTTCCTACCAGCGCTACCTGATCAACCAGATCCGGGAAGCGGCCGGCCTTGACATGGTGCCCATCCGGCTGTGGCTGCGAAAACGCGGCGAGCAGCGGCCGCGCAAGGCCCCGAAAAAGAAAAAATCCGTCAGGACAAGATAAACAACCAAAAATCCGGGCGTATGCCCGCATATGTCCGGTAAGGTGTCTGAATTGGACCTGTTTGATTACCAGTCAGAAAAGTCAAACGCGGCCCACCGCCCCCTGGCCGACCGGATGCGGCCCCTGGATCTCGATGCGTTCATCGGCCAGCAGCATGCCGTGGGACCGGGCTCGCTGATCCGAAACGCCATTGAAAACGACCGGATCTTTTCCATGATCCTGTGGGGCCCGCCGGGCACCGGCAAAACCACCCTGGCCCGGATCATGGCAGCCCGGACCCAATGCCATTTCATCCAGTTTTCCGCCGTGTTAACCGGGGTCAAAGATATCCGGGACGTCATTGACACGGCCCGGAACCAGAAAAAATACCACAACCGCCGCACCCTGCTGTTTGTCGACGAAATCCATCGATTTAACAAATCCCAGCAAGACGCGTTTTTACACCATGTGGAAAGCGGACTGATCACCCTGATCGGGGCCACCACGGAAAACCCCTCCTTTGAGGTCATCTCCGCGCTGCTGTCGCGCTGCCGGGTCATTGCCCTGGAGCGGCTATCGGATGAAGAAATCAAAACCCTTGTCATGCGGGCCCTCTCCGATACCAAGCGCGGGCTTGGCGACATGGGCCTGACAATCACGGATGAGGCTGCAGGCCATATAGCCGCCATTTCGGACGGAGACGGCCGGGCTGCGTTAAATGCGGCCGAGATTGCGGCCATGGACATGGTGGGCGAAAACGGGCAGGAAAACCCTGCGCAGATCCGCCTGGATCACGTGGAAAAGGCTTTGCAAAGAAAATCCCTGTCCTATGACAAGGCCGGGGAAGAACACTATAACCTGATTTCCGCGTTTCACAAAAGCCTGCGGGGAAGTGATCCGGATGCCGGGCTTTACTGGCTGGCCCGGATGATGGCCGCAGGAGAGGACCCCTTCTACATTGCCCGGCGCATGGTGCGGTTTGCCTCAGAAGACATCGGCAACGCAGATCCCCGGGCCCTGGCCGTGAGCATGGATGCCATGGAGGCCTACCGTTTTCTGGGCTCGCCGGAAGGCGATTTGAGCCTGGCCCAGGCTGCCGTGTATCTGGCCACCGCCCCCAAAAGCAACAGCATCTACACCGCATGGGGCGAAGCCAGACAAATGGTGGAAAAAACCGGGTCCCTGCCCGTGCCTCACCATATCCGAAACGCCCCCACAAGGCTGATGAAGGACATGGGCTACGGCCGGGGATACCGCTATGCCCACAACTACAAGGACGCTTTTGCCCCGCAGGACCATCTGCCCGACCAGCTCAAAGACGCCCTGGTATACCATCCCACGGACCGGGGCGATGAAAAGCTGATCAAACAGCGGCTCGACAAATGGCGGGAGATAAAAAAACAGCAAAAAAAAACCTGACAGCCCGCCCGGGCGACTTTGGATGCTGCAGACCGAATATCAGCGCCCGGGCCGGTTATTTTTTCAACCGCAGCCTCGGGGTCTGGATGCCGAATACGGCCAACTGGATCCAGGCCATGCCCAGACGCAAAAGGGCCACGTCATCGGACCTGATCTTTAGCCGCAGGTCCTGCTTGACGTGAAAGCGTTTGAAAAAACTGCTTTCCAGCACAAACCTGCGAAACATATCCACATTGTAGGCCGCCATAAACGCCATTTTGCCCTTTTGCCCGTCCGGGCCCTCCCCTCCCCAGGGATCCTGGGAAAAAAGCCGCATCACCTGGGCCCATTCAATGGTCATTTGGTTGTAAAATGCCGCGTTCTGGTCCGCCTCCCAGGATTTTGGGGTATGCGTGCGGCCTTCCTTGATGCCGCAGCAGAAATCCGGCGGACGAAGATAATGGATCAGCTTTGGCACACCTTCGCTGAAATAAAGGGCCTGCTCCACGGGAAAGGCCCGGCAGGTCTGGGGGCGATCCGCATACACCCGGCATCCGGCATCCGTGAGAAACGGGCAGGTTTTTTCCGCGTTTTCCGCCATGGCCAGCAGCACGTGCGGGAAATGGCTGCCCTCGCGCAGCACCACATGGGTATGGGTGTCAATGAACTCATCAGAGGATATGCCCAGGCTGTTTTTCAGCCGGATCACGTCATAGGGATACAGATACAGGTTGAGGTTTCTGCAGCACTGATTAAAGCACGGCACCCCGGGATGACAGTCAAGAGTAAATGTTTCGTTTTCAGACAACCGGCGGCCGGGAATTTGATCGGGATCTTGCTCAAGATATTGCATGGATGGGCACCTTATCGTGGATCAGCATATCCGCCACGGTTTTTTTTGATTTTTCCGCAATGCCGAGTTTTTGTTTCAGCTCCTGTTCCAGCCCGGACATGCGGATGTAAAAGGGGGTGCGATCAAAGCTTTGATAGGGCAGATGCCCGCACTGGCTGTCAAAGGCGGCGCATCCGTGATAAAAAACCATCCTCTGCCCCCCGGGCGGCTCCAGTTCGTGGGGAATGCCGTGGAGCCGGCAAATCATGGGCCGAAATCCGTAAAGCACGCACCAGCCCTCCCGGTTTAGCGGGCACATCATGCGAAAAGGGGCATCTGCGCCGTTTCTTTGGGCACGCCTGAGCGCGTCTGCATATTGGACGGCACTTTTTTTGATCTCTGCGCGCATGCGCCCGGAAAGCTGCTCAAAACCCTTTCGCAGAAAAATATATTCCAGAAAGGTATGATGATAAAAACGGGTCAGGCAGCAATTATCCGCACATCCGGTGCAGGAAAACCCGTAGCCGGCCGCGGCATGATCATACTGCCGGTCCATTTCCGCATACAATGATTCAAGCTCTTTGACAACAGGCTCAATGCGCGGATCTGCAGCCAGGTCTGCTACCGGACGTTGCGGCTCCATATGCATTACACCAGGGGCGTGGGGATAAAAATTTCATTATACAGCCGCAGCACATACCGGTCGGTCATGCTGGCGATATAATCGCAGATGATTCTTTCCACCTGCGTGGATTCAAAATAGCCCTCCTCCATTTCCAGACCGGTCATTTTTTCCCTAAGCTGATCCGGATGATTGAGGAAATAAGCGTAGAGCTCGGATATGAGTTTTTTGGCCTTGATAAACTCGGCATGCACCGGCGCGGAACGATAAACATTTTCATAGAGAAACTGGCGCAGCTCGCTCATGGCGGAAAACATCTCGTCTGAAAAAGCCAGTTCCAGATGATCGTCCATCACACGGCTGGAAAAGATCAAATCCCGGATCATGGTGGTGGCCCGCTGGGCGTGGGTGCCTCCCAGGGTTTTGACACAGATTTCCGGAATATGGCTTTGTCGAACCACCCCGCTTCGCACGGCATCATCGAGATCATGGTTGAGGTAGGCGATGATATCGGCAAACCGCACAATCCTGCCCTCAACCGTGGCGGCCATCTTGCCGGGGTCGGCCGGGATGATGTCGCCAAACCCCTTGGAGTGCTTGACAATACCGTCTCTGACCTCACGGGTCAGATTCAGGCCCCGGCCGTTTCGCTCCAGCACGTCCACCACCCGCAGGCTCTGTTCGCTGTGATTGAATTCCGCGCTGAAAATTTCCTTTAACGCGGTTTCCCCGGAGTGTCCGAAAGGGGTATGGCCCAGATCATGGCCCAGGGCCACGGCTTCTGCCAGGTCCTCGTTTAAGCGCATGGCCCGGCAGATGGTGCGGGCCACCTCTGCCACTTCAAGGGTATGGGTGAGCCGGGTGCGGTAGTGATCGCCCAGGGGGGACAAAAATACCTGTGTCTTGTGCTTCAGACGCCTGAATGCATTGCAGAACACGATCCGGTCCCGGTCCTGCTGGAACACGGTTCTCACCGGGCACGCCGGCTCTGGCTCCCTGCGCCCGGCAGATGCGGAAGCCTTGACCCCGTAGGGCGAGATAAAGGCGTCCTCCCGTTTTTCAAAATCTTCACGTATGGTCATATTGCCCGGGTCCCAAAGCATCACAAGCGCACCCTGTAGACAACCAATGTTTTATGGTTTTTTGATTCAAAAACAAAAATAGCCATAATTTATTGCACATTCAGAGCCATTTGTAAAGAGTCGATAAAGAAACCAGCCCTGGTTCACTGGAACAGGTTGCGGTTGGGGACACTGCCCCGTGCGGCATCAGATGCAAAAAAAGCGTCGATTTCCCTGCGGGCCGCATCCATATCTTTGGCCCGGCGCACCTTTGAGGAAAACTGGTGGCCGTAGACAAAATTGGCGGCAAAATAAACAATCCATTTCCGAAAGCGCCGAAGGGCGTTGACCGACTCATAATAGTGCGCCAGCAGATCCAGCATCCGGTGGGCGCATTTGGGATAAGTCTCTTCGTCAGGCACAAAGCCCCCGGTCCATTGTGCAAAAATCCAGGGCCGCGCCAGGGCCATGCGGCCCAGCGCCACCCCGTGGCAGCCGGTTTTATCAAGCATGGCCCGGCAGTCTTTTTCCGAAAACACCTCTCCGTTGCCAAATACCGGGATGTCCACCGCCTCTTTGACCGCCCGGATATAATCCCATTTCGGCGGTCTGGCGCGCAGATCCGGGGCCACCCGGGGATGAAAAGTCAGCGCGTCTGCGCCTGCATCGGCCAGACGACGGGCCATGTTCACAGCAAGGTCCGGATCATCCTGCCAGCCCGTACGGAATTTTACCGTAACCGGGATATCGACCGCCCCGCGCAGAGCAGCCACAATATCAGCTGCCCTGTCCGGCTGCCGCAGCAGGGCCGCGCCCGCGCCCTGCTTGCAAATGGCGGCCACGCAGCACCCCATGTTGACATCCACCCCGAAAAACCCCTCGGATTCGATCCGCCGGGCCGCCCGGACCATTGTATCCGGGTCTGACCCGAAAATCTGGCAGACCAGGTTTGGCAGTTCAGATGGCCGCCACTGAAATACGGGTGATACCCTGGGATTTTCCTGGGGAAGTGCTTTTGCACTGCACATCTCGGTAAACATGAGTCCGTATCCGCCATACCCGGCCGCCAGGTGCCGGAAGGCCACGTGGGTCAGACCGGCCATGGGCGCCATTAGCAGGCGCGAATCCGCCTGCCGGCCGCCGATGTCGATGGATCGGTTCAGATCTGCTGTCAATTGTGTCATTGGTTTCCTGTTTTCAAGATTGACGGCTTCGTAAAAGTCCAATATCTGCGTTACGCGCGATCCCTCAGAATTTCACGTACGTTAGGTACGCTGCATTCTTCGGAATCGCGCAAGCCTTGATCTTGAACTTTTACAAAGCCGTCAGATCGTGACTTTTTACGAGTGCATCATGATTAGTCCCGGTTTTTTGAAGCAGTATACCACGACCGAGCTGAAAACATAAGGGGACAATAAATGATAGAATGGCGGGATGGAAAGCAGATAAAAAAATGCCCGGAGCTCAACCGACAGGCTTGGCCCCGGGCAGTGGTTGCAGTCGGCCTACCAGCACCGGCCTCCTCTGTGGTAACCCCGTCCGCCGTAGCCGCGGGTTCCAACAGGTGCATTAATGCCGCGGTCCCGGGCCTTTGCCCGAATCTGCTCCCGAATGCTGTTCATTTCCTGCTGTAGCCGCGCGGCCTGCTTCGGGTCGGGATTGCCATTGGCCATCAGCGCATGATACTCACCGCGCTTGCCTGCCAATTCATTTCGAAGATCCGCGGTTTCATCAAGAAAAGCCTGATGCTGCGGTCCGAAGTTTTCGCCGTAATAACAGGTCCCGGCATGGGCTCCGGGTCCGTAGCCCTGATTGTAACCGCCCCCGGGGCCGCCCCGGGGCCCGGCAAATGCCACGCCCGCGATCAGACCGGCCACTGCCAGCACTGTAAGTATGGTAACTGTCTTTTTCATCATTTTTCCTTCCTCCTTTGGGTTATTGATTTTACAGTTTTTTCACAAATGATCTGTTTGACAACTTAAAAGCAACAGGTGTGCCAGCCTTTGAATAAAATTATAACACATTGATTTTTTATAGAAAAAACAATAAGCGCCAACTCAAAAAACATATGGTCATGGATTTTTCACAAGTTTTTGTATATATTTTATACAAGCCTGTAAAAAATATACTCACCAGGGGGCAAACAGGCTTCTTGCAAAGATTTAACTAACCGGTATTTTAAAATATTTTTGTATGTGCGGCACAGGGCATTAAATTTGCATGGATCAATATGATTGCCCTGTAAAAAGCTTTTTATGCTGCTTGGCATTTTTACAGGAAGAAAGCCCTGCGGCCGGGGTCGGTTTTTCCGCCCCATGTTTTTACAACCAATAAATAATAAAAGACAAAATCTTGATTTTACTTAACACTTAATCACTTAAAACTTAACTCTACCTGTAAAAAAGACTTTTTACAGGCCCATAAACTATGATCAACAAAAAGCACATAAGCATATACTCGTTTCCCTGGATGATTATCAGCGCCGCAGCCATCCTGCTGGTCATCGTTGTGTCTCTGGCCGTGAGCAACCACAACCGCGAAAAACAATACATGTCCCAAATTCTGCTGGAAAAAGGCGCTGCGCTGATCAAATCCTTTGAAGCCGGCACCAGAACCGGCATGCGGGCCATGGGCTGGAATGAAAACCAGGTTCAGTACCTGCTCCAGGAACTAGCGGATCAGGCCGATGTCCTCTACATCGCCATTACCGACATAAACGGCCGGATCCTTGCCCACAGTGATCCCGAACAAATCAATGCCCGGTTTTTCGTGAAATCCGGCGATCAGGAGGCCCTGAACCCGGGAGAATCGGCCAAATGGCAACTGACTAAAACACAAAGCGGAAAACCGGCATTTGAGGTTTACAGCTTTTTCAACCCTTTTTCCGGCCGGAACGCAAACCGCCGGCAAATGGGACACCTGCGCCAGTTCGCACCCCGGCCCGGCCGGGCTCAACAAGGCCGGTCCTGGCGCATCCCGGATAATTCTGAAGAAAACAAACAGATCATATTTATCGGATTTGACCGCACCCCGTTTATCGAGGCCCGGCAGCAGGACATTAAGATTACCGCCATTATTTCCTTGGTGCTCTTCATCCTGGGCTTTACAGGCATGGCCATCATGCTCATTGCGCGCAACTACAGAACTACCCGGCAGCGGCTACAGGATACCAGCGCCATGGCCGATCAGGTGGTCGCAAGCCTTCCGGTGGGCCTTATGGTAACCGACGCCGAAGGCAGAATCGTTTTGCATAACCCGGCGGCCGAATCCATTACCGGCCTGGATGCCAAATCCGTGCGCGGACAATTTGCAGACGAGATGCTGCCGGACAACCTGGCGCAGCTGATTTGCCGGCAGCAGGCAGACAAACAAATCATGGAGCATGAACTTGAATGTATATTTTTGCCGGGGCAAAAGCGGGTTCCGCTGAGTGTGAGCTCTACTGGCATCATCAACGAAGACGGGGCCTTTATCGGCAGCATGGTGATTTTACGGGATCTCACAGAAATCAAGGATCTGCAGCAGACTGTCCAGCGCAAGGAAAAACTGGCCGCAGTCGGGGAACTCGCCGCGGGCATCGCCCATGAAATCAGAAATCCGCTGAGTTCGGTCAAGGGCATGGCCACTTATTTCAAAGCCAGGTACGCACAGGACCCGGAAGCACGGGATGCCGCAGCCGTCATGGTCCAGGAAACCGACAGACTGAACCGGGTGATTTCAGAGCTGCTGGAATTTGCCCGCCCTTCGGAAATCAACGCCCGGCCCGCAGATATCAACCCGGTTCTGGACCACTCCCTTCACCTGGTTCGCCAGGAGGCTGCAGAGAAAAACATTGATATCCGGATTTCCAAAGGCCAGAACCTGCCCCATGCAGATATTGATTCAGACCGGTTTATCCAGTGCCTTCTCAACCTGTATTTAAACGCGATTCAATCCATGGAAAGCAGCGGCATCCTTAAGGTGACAAGCAGCCCCGGCACAGATGAAAACATTGTCATCCAGGTCCAAGACAACGGCCCGGGCATTGACCGGGCTGATCTGGCAAAGATATTTGATCCGTATTTCACCACCAAGGCCTCGGGCACCGGACTCGGGCTGGCCATTGTTCATAAAATAGTGGAAAGTCACAACGGGCGCATCACTGTTAAAAGCTCTCCTGAGGAAGGCACGGTTTTTACCATCACCCTGCCGGCTTCAGCCAATGCGGCAACAAAAGAGGCATGACAAATGGAAAACAAAAATCTTTCGGAAATTCTGGTGGTTGATGATGACCCGGGCCATCGCACCACCTTAAGGACCTTATTGAAAACCTGGGGCTACAACATCAGCGAAGCAGATGGCGGCCGGGCCGCGGTGGACCGGGTCAGGCAGCGCCCATTTGAGCTGATTCTGATGGATGTCCGCATGGCGAAGATGGGCGGCATTGATGCCCTAAAGGAGATCAAGGCCTACAATCCCGCCATCCCCATTGTCATCATGACGGCCTATTCATCGGTTCAATCCGCGGTGGAGGCCATGAAGGCCGGGGCTTATGATTACCTGACCAAGCCCCTGGACTTTGACGAACTGCAGTTAACCATTCAAAGGGCCCTTGAACACACGCGGCTCAAGCACGAAAACCAGGACCTGAAGGCGCGGCTTAAAAACCTTGCAGAAAGCCGGCAGATTGTTTCCGTCAGCACGCAGATGAAATCCCTGCTGGATATGGTGGTCACCATCGCGCCCTCTGAGGCCACGGTTTTGATCACCGGGGCAAGCGGCACCGGCAAGGAACTCATTGCCCGGGCGGTTCACGCCAACAGCAGCCGCAGCAGCGGGCCCATGGTTTCGGTCAACTGCGCGGCCCTGACAGAGTCGCTTCTGGAATCCGAGCTTTTCGGTCACGAAAAAGGCGCATTCACCGGGGCTGACAAGCGCAGAGAGGGACGGTTTGTCCGGGCGCACCAGGGCAGCCTGTTTCTCGACGAGGTCGGAGAAATGTCAATGGCCATGCAGGCCAAGCTGCTGCGGGTGCTCCAGGAGGGTGAAATCCAGCGCGTGGGCGGAGAAAACCCGGTTGCCGTGGACGTCCGGATTCTTGCGGCCACAAACAAGGACCTGGGGCAGATGGTGGCAGACGGCCAATTCCGGGAGGATCTGTTTTACCGGTTAAACGTGGTCAACCTCCACATTCCGCCCCTGGCCCAACGCACTGACGACATCGCCGCACTGGCACAGCATTTCATAAACCAGTATGCAGGGCGGAACCGCAAGCCCATCAAGGGCTTTACGCCCAGGGCCATGGATGATCTGCTCAAATACCCGTGGCCCGGAAACGTACGGGAACTGGAAAACGCGGTGGAACGCGCGGTCATCCTGTCGCCCGGCGAATACATCACGGAAAAAGACCTGCCCTTAAACATTTCGCAAAACAACGGCCGGGCGCAACCGCAAGCTGCCACGCAAGCCGGGGCTGCCGGGGCTGATGAAGGCGGCTCCCTTGACAAAATGGAACAATCCGCCATTGTCAGCGCCCTGGAACGGGCCGGGGGCAACAAAAGCGAGGCGGCCCGGCTGCTGGGCATCACCCGGAGAACCCTTTACAACAAGCTGGAAAAATACGGCCTCGGGTAAAGCCGGCAGCCGGGCCCTTTGCTTTGAGCCGGCGCCCGGCCCTGTTATGCGCCGCCGCCCTGTGCGGCGGTACTGCGCCCCGGCGCCTGCTTGTCTCCGCCAATGTCTTGTGCAAACAAGGCCATGCCCTTTTTCATGGCGCAAAAATCACCGCACATAGTGCAGGTCTCTGCCTTTTCCGGGGCCCGGGAGTCCCTGATCCGCCTTGCCTCCTCCGGAAACATCAAAAGACTTTCCAGGTCCTGCCACTGCATGTCGCGCCTGGCCAAAGCCGCCATTTTCTCGGTCTCCCGCCGCTCCGGATATTTGGAGATATCGCCGATGCGGGCGGCCAGGCGCGTGGCACGCACCCCCTGGCGGACATCTTCGGCATTGGGCAGGGCCAGGTGCTCGGCCGGGGTGATGTAGCAGATCAGATCCGCCCCGTAGCGTGCAGAACTGGCCGCACCGACGGCGGCGGTGATGTGGTCTAAGCCCGCACCGGTATCGGCCGGAATCGGGCCGAGCACGTAATACGGGGCATTGCCTGACATTCGCTTTTCAAGCATGATGTTGCCCTGGATTTCATCCATGGGCACATGACCCGGCCCTTCCACCATCATCTGGCAGCCCGCGTCGCGGCCAATTTCGGCAAGCTCGCAGTTGATAACCATCTCGGCCACCTGGGCCCGGTCGTGGCTGTCATGGATGGCCCCGGCCCGGATGCCATTTCCAAGGGAGAGCACGGCGTCATATTTTTTCATGATCCCGCATACCCGGTCAAACTGCTCGTATAAGGGATTTTCCCTGCCGGTTTTCTCCATCCAGGCCACCATAAACGTGCCCCCCTTGGAGGCCAGGCCGCCGTAACGGAATTTCTGCCGGCGCAGCCGCTCGATGGTGTAACGGTTGACCCCGCAGTGGATGGCCATGAAACTCAGGCCGTCTGCAAGCTGTTTTTCAATAAGATCAAACAGATACTCGGGATCCATACGGGTGGGATCACCGGTTTTCCGGATGGTGTCGTGAAACGCCTGATACAGGGGCACGTTTCCCACCGGCAGGCTCGTGCTGTGGATGACCGCCCGGCGCACGGCGTCAAGATCGCCTGCGGCAGACAGTTCCATGAGGGTGTCTGCGCCTTCTGCTTCGGCCACCCGGGTTTTTTCCACCTCCAGGGCGATATCGCAGATATCCGAGGATGTGCCGATGGAAGCATTGACCTTGGTGCGAAGGCCGGTGCCGATACCCACCACCTTCTGGCCGGACCGGCCGGGGTTGTTGGGAATCACGATCCGGCCGGCTGCCACCTGACGAACAATCTGCTCCACGGCCATGTTTTCGTCTTCGGCCACCCGCTGCATCAGCGGAGTGACCCGGTTTTGCCGGGCGAGTTCAAGCTGGGTTTCCATGTTTGCCTCCTTTTTAATCCATTTTGATGAGTTCGGAGAAAGTCGGTTCTGCCGATTTTCCGATTCAAACAAAAACCCCGGCCAAATAAAAAAAGGGCTCCGACCGGAGATTTTCCTCCCGTCGAAACCCTTTGCCATCGGATTCCGATATCGCCTGTTGCAGGCACGTCTTCTGGCTTGCCGGATTTCACCCGCCCTCTGCCTTCCCGCAGGGGATTTAAGCCTGCAGTGGCCGCATCATTGATGCGAAAAGACGGTATTTCCGGTTACAGCGCCGGGTGCGCCGCGGATTTGCACCGCGTTCCGTTTGCCTGAACCGCAACATTTGCTGCTTCTGATTTTTGAAACACCTTTATCCCTTTTTGCCGCCGGTGTCAAGCCGGGTAAAAAGAGACAGAATAAGGATGTGTAAAAAACCTCCCCGGCTATCAAAAGCCAGAGAGGTTTTATTTCAAACTATTCCCGCTCTTCGATTTCCTCCCAGATCTTTTTCATGGTGTGTTGAACTATGCGTTTCCGGTCGCGGTAACTGGTGTGGAGCAGGTCATGTGACTTGTGGGAATACGGTTTGCCCAAAAAATCGTCATATAGTTTAATGATAAGCGGGTTGTTGTGGGACTGACGTACTGGTGCTTCACGATCTATATTATAGAGTGCTGCCTGGCGTGCCTGCCAGGAACTCTGGTATGCGTGTTTGCTCCGGGGTTGTCCCCCGCCGCCCATACAGCCGCCCGGACAGGCCATGACCTCCACGAAATGGTAGTCTGCCTCTCCGTTTTGAACAGCCTCCACCACCTGCCTGGCCCCCTTGAGGCTGTGGGCCACGGCAACCCGCACCGTAGGATTGCCTTCGCCCATATCAATGGTGGCCTCGCGAACGTGTTCAAGTCCCCGGACCGCCTCCATCTCGATGGGTCCCAGCTCAAGGCCGGTTATCTTCTTGTGGACCGTTCGCAGGGCAGCCTCCATTACACCGCCGGTTGTGCCGAAAATGGCCGCGGCCCCGGTGTATTCACCCATGTAGATGTTGTCAAAGGCCGAGGGTTCAAGCTCCGGAAGCTTTGTCCCTTCCCGTTTCAGCAGCCGGGCGAACTCTCGAGTGGTGAGCACCACGTCCACATCGGGAATGCCGTCCTGTATGAACTCCGGCCGTTGTGCCTCTTCCTTTTTTGCCGTACAGGGCATGATGGAGATCACCCGCATCCGCTTTTGGTCCACGTTCATTTTTTCCGCCAGATAGGTCTTGGCGATAACCCCGAAGCACTGCTGAGGAGATCGGGTGGTGGAGATGTGAGGACGCAGCTCCGGGTAATTTTTCTCGGCGTAATTGACCCACCCCGGACAGCAGGAGGTGAACATGGGCAGACAGCCGTTTTCCCTGAGCCTGCTGAGCAGTTCGGTCCCTTCCTCCATGATCACCAGATCGGCCGTAAAATTGGTGTCCAACACCACGTCCGCCCCAAGGTTTTTAAGGCCTGTGATGATCTGCCCTTCCACGTTGGCTCCCGGGGGCATATGGAACTCCTCGCCCAGGGCCACCCTGAGGGCCGGAGCGAACTGGAATACCGTCACCACCTCGGGGTCATAGAGGTAATCGATGACTTTTTCGGTGTCATCTTTTTCCGCAAGGGCCCCTACCGGACAGACCAGGATGCATTGCCCGCAACTGACGCAATCCGAGTCGCCCAGGGGCAGCTGATCTCTGACACTTATCTCCGTGGCCAGTCCCTTTTCCTTAATAACAAGCACGTCCGCCCCCTGAATTTCCCTGCAGACAGTGACACACCGGAAGCAGCGGATGCATTTGGACATGTCCCGTTCTATGGCGGTGGAGGAGCTGTCCTGTGTTCGCTCAAGGTAGAAGTGCGGGTAGTGGTACCGGGTCTTCTGGAGCCCCACGAACTGTGCCACATCCTGGAGTTCGCAGTTTCCGTGGCGGATGCAGGTGGCGCAGTCCTGGTTATGGTCGGCCAAAAGCATTTCCACCTGAAGCCGCTGTTTGGCCCTGACCGCCGAAGTCCGGGTGAGCACCGACATTCCTTCTTCCATGGGTGTGGTACAGGATGTAACAATCTGGTGGTGAGAATCGTTTTTCCTCTTGATGTCGACCAGGCAGACCCGGCAGGCGCCCGGAACGTGTCGGATGTCGGCCATCTCGCAGAGGGTGGGGATAAAGTGGCCGGTCTTTTTGGCCACATTCAGCACGGTATCGTCGGCATTGAATTCCACCTTTTTGCCGTTGATATATCCAATCATGAAAAACTCCTTATTGTTCGGTAATGACGGAATAGACCCGGTAGCAGCGCATGCACCGGCTTGCCTCGTGATAGGCCTCGTCAACGGAGATGGGTTCTTCCACCTCCTCGAAGATCCTTTTGCGGATTTCGGGGTCCAGTTCCCTGACCTTGACCCGGTATTCGTGCTTGATGGGTATGGAGACGCCTTTTTTGATCATGGGCTGTATGGCATGCACCAGCCGGGACATCCGCAGATCCGGATTGAAACGGATCCGACCGTGGGTAAGATAATTGTCGATACCTTCGGCACCCCGTTCGCCCTGGGCCATAGCCTGGATAAGGGTGGCCGGTCCGGTGACGCAGTCGCCGCCGGCAAAGACTCCTTTGCGGGTGGTCATGAGGGCATCTTCTTTCACATCGATCATGCCCCATTTGTTGAAATCAACATCATCTTCAGGCAAAAGGAACCCATGCTCGACCTGCTGGCCGATGGCCGGCACAACTGCATCGGTTTCAAGGGTGAATTCCGATCCCTGCATTGGGGTCACCGATCGCCGTCCGCTCTTGTCGGGTTCTCCCAGTTCCATTTTGATCAGCTCCAGGCCCTTTACCCGGCCGTTTTCCGAGATGATCCTGGTGGGATGGGTAAGAAAATGAAAAATAACACCTTCTTTTTCCGCGCCCTCCACTTCCTCCTGGTCTGCGGGCATTTCGTTGCGGCTCCGGCGATACACCAGGTGAACCTCCCTGACCCCCATTCGCAGGGCCGACCGAACACAGTCCATGGCCACGTTGCCGCCGCCCACAACCACCATTTTCTCCCCGAGTTCCATGGGGATGCCCCTGTCAATGTAGTCATGGTTGATTTTAAGGAGGAGGTCGACGCCAAAGGCGTATCCTTTCAGCTTGGGGTCTTCTCCGATGGCTCCCATGGCCTTGCCCTTGTGGGTGCCCACCCCTAAAAAAATCGCCTGATAGCCGTCTGCGTAAAGGCTTTTCAGCGTAAAATCCCGGCCCATTTTCCGGCCGTAGAAAATCTTTCCGCCAAGGGTCTCGATGATACCGGTTTCCTTGCGCAGAACTTCCTTGGGCAATCGGTATTCGGGGATTCCCGTAGCCGCCATCCCTCCCGGCACGGCCCTGGCCTCGAAGACGTCCACCGGATATCCCTTGAGCAAGAGGTGATATGCCGCTGAAATGCCTGCAGGTCCGGCGCCGATGACAGCCACTTTCAGGTCGTCGGGTTTCTTTTCAGGGACCGAGTAGGCGGAGAACCAGTCGTTTGTGGTGTATTTTTCGTGATCAGCAACAAAGCGCTTAAGTACCTTGATGCCAACGGCCTCATCCACCTGGGTCCGGCGGCAGGCCATTTCACAGAAGCGGACGCAGACCCTGCCGCAGGTGGCCGCCATGGGGTATTTCTGGAGGATGACGCCCAGGGAGTGGGTGAACTTTCCGTCCTTGATATAGTCTATGTATCGCGGAACATCCACCCGGGAAGGGCATGCCTCAATGCAGGGGGCCGAAAGATAAGTGGCCCCCGGCTGCCTGGCTGCGCCGTTGCGGTTCTCCATCTGGTGGAGGAGTTCCTCCCTGAAATATCGAATCATTTCCAGAAGGGCTACAGTGGCTGTCTGGCCCAGACCGCACATGGAAGTCGATTGGATGTGCTCGGCTATTGTCTCGATCTCATCGAGTGCCGGTGCAGCGACCTGGCCTGCGGCCATGGCCTCCAGTTTCGATTTAATGATCTGGGTGCCCACCCGGCAGGGTGTGCACTTGCCGCAGGATTCCCTGGCCACCCGTTCCATGTGCTGGAGCGCTGCATCCAGCAGGTCCACATCCTTTTCAAAGATGAAAAACCCGTGGCCGCCGAAAAACGCCTTGATTGGATTGCCCGGATTGAACTCGTCAAAATCCCGGAAAGCAGGATCTTCTTCAATTTCGTATATCTTCCGGTTTCGGTTGTCTATGACGTTGCCGTCCCAGGCCCCGAAAATGACCTTTGCCATGTGTGCCTCCGTGTTAATTTGGTTAGATAGTGCCTGAACGAAAACTGTCTTTTCCGCCAATCTCTGCGTCCGGCCCAAATTTGAATCCTCAAAATACGCCGAGTATTCCTGCGGTTAAAATTTCCGCCGTCCTTGACCTTGATGAAAAATCCTGGTTTTCATTCGGGCAATAGATAATAAAGTTCATACAGTATTTATTTTAAAATTGACCCGGATTCAGGAATTGCGGTTTTTCTGATTCGCCCGGTCGAGATAGATCTGGCGGGCCGCCGGAAACGGGCTGAGCGCGCGGTCAAAAATCCCGAGCGTATAGGCGATGGTCAGGCCGTAATTGGCCATGGGAACGCCGGATTTCCGTGCAAAAAGCTGCCTGGAAAGCATCTCCCGGCGGTTCCACATGCAGGCCCCGCAGTGAATGACAAGCTGATACGGCCTGAGATCACCGGGAAAATCGTGCCCCCGAACAAAGGAAAATTCTAGTTTCCCGCCGACATATTCAGTCAGCCAGTTCGGAATCTTTACCCGTCCGATGTCTTCGTCAACCGGGTGGTGTGTGCATGCCTCGGCAATAAGAACATGATCGCCGGGCCTGAGGGTTTCGATTGCCATTGCCCCTTCCACAAATGCCTCAAGATCCCCCTTGGCGCGGGCAAAGAGGATGGAAAAACTGGTCATGACAATAAAATCCGGCGTGTCTGCCGCGACTTTGAGAAATGCCTGGGAATCGGTCACCACCAGAACAGGCGGGGTTTTCAAAAGATCCAGGGCGGTTGACAGCTCACTTTCTTTGACAATCATGGAAAGCGCATTTCCGTCAAGAAGATCCCTGATCGACTGGACCTGGGGAAGGATCAGGCGTCCCTTTGGCGCTTCAATGTCAATGGGAGTGACCAGGATCGCAAGATTGCCGGGCGGGACAAGATCAGCCACTATGGGCGGAGCCTGTAGAAAACTGTCAGGGGTCACCTGGATCAGGGCCTGCCGGAGATCGATCATCCCTTCGCCCCGGGTCGCCACTGCATGGACCAGGGCAATCCCCTGATCGAAAAGCTGTCGGCAGCACTGCTCTCCGGCTGATGACAGGTCGGATTTATTAAAGACCAGGATTACCGGGATCTCCCGATGCTGAAGTTCCTTCAGGATCTGATCCTCAAAGCTGGTCCATTCTCCGGCCGGGACAACGAGTATTGCCACATCCGTGCGATCCAGTATCGCCCTTGTCCGGCTGACGCGTTTCCGGCCAAGGGCTCCGGAATCATCAATGCCCGCAGTATCGATAAAAAGAACCGGACCAATGGGAAGAAATTCCATGGGTTTTTCAACCGGGTCAGTCGTTGTTCCGGCAATATCGCTCACAATGCTGACCTGCTGACTGGTCAGGGCGTTGAGAATGGAACTTTTGCCGACATTGCGCCGGCCGTAAAGGCCGATATGCAGACGAAAACCTTTGGGCGTTTTGGCCATGAAGGTCATCCTTTTCAGTTTATTGCTATATAAGCAAAGCCCGCGTTCATGGAGCAGGATGCAAACGGGCTTGGGCATACCATGATGATCCGGGTTCAAACGGATCAGAAATAGAAATCCCGTGCATCGCTGGTTTGAATTTGTTCAATCCTTTGGATCAGTTTGCGGCGTGTTGCATTGTCATCGAGCCGTGCAATTTCGTCATCGACAAGCTTTTTGCCCACAGCATGTGTCCTTTCTGACGCGTAATCGGTCAAATACTCAGTAAGCGTGGTCAGGGCATTGGGCGTGCAGAATCGTTTTATGAAACCGGGTATGGAAAATTCCATAAAATGTTCGCCCGTCCGCCCCAGGCGATAGCACGCTGTGCAGAAACTCGGGAGGTATCCATCCTCCAAAAGTTCGCGCATTACGATATCAAGGGGCCGGATGTCGCCGAGGGCAAACTGTTCGCGATCCATTTCCTGCACCTCGTTGGACTCGGTGTAGCCGCCGATTTCAATCCGGCTGCCGGCATCGATCTGACTTACCCCGAACCCGAGAACATTGCGGCGGACTTCGGCACGTTCCCGGGCTGTGCAGATCAATCCCGTGTAGGGAACAGCCAGGCGGAGCACGGCAACAAGATGGTAAAAATCGTCATCGCTCACAAGATGGGCCTGCTGGAAATCCATGTTGCTGGCCGGCTGGAGGCGGGGAAAGCTTATGGTATGAGGGCCGACTCCGAAAGCAGCCTGGAGGTGGAGCGCATGCGCCACCAGTCCAAGCGCCTCAAAGCGCCAGTCATAAAGTCCGAAGAGCGCCCCGATCCCCACATCGTCGCAGCCGGCAGCCATTGCCCGGTCCAGGCCGCCCAGGCGCCAGAGATAATCGCTTTTGCGCGTCCCCCGGGGATGAACCCGCCCATAGGTCTCGTGATGATAGGTTTCCTGAAAAATCTGGTAAGTTCCTATGCCGGCTTCATGTACGATCCTGTATCCTTCTTCATCGAGCGGAGCGGCATTGATGTTGACTCTCCGGATTTCGTCGTGACCGCCCCGTGTTTCATAGACTGTCCGGACCGTGCGCGCGATAAAGTCGGCATCGTAGCGGGGATGTTCTCCATATACGAGGATCAGTCGTTTATGGCCGACGGATTCCAGGGCTTTGACCTGTTTGCCAATTTCGCTGTCATCGAGGGTCCGCCGCACGGCTTCCTTGTTGCTGGATCTAAAGCCGCAGTAGGAGCAGTCGTTTATACATTCATTGCCGATATAAAGCGGCGCGAACAAAACGATGCGTTTGCCGTAAACCCGATCTTTGAGCTCACGGGCGGTGTCATAGATCTCCTGTTTGAGATCAGGATCGCGGACAGCGAGCAATATGGCTGTTTCATCCAGGTCAAGCCATTGCCTGTCAAGGCTCTTGGCCAGTATTTCCCGGATCCGGGAAGACTCTGGGGCCGGTTTTTTCAGTAAGGCTTCAAAAAGGCCCTCATCGATAAAATCAATACCCGGCCTTGCGTTGATGTTCATAATGTTTCTCCTGTTGCAATTCTGGCATCCCGGTTGGGCGAATCGCCGCGGCCGGTGCCGACATATCGGCCGATATTTTCTATCCGGAAGCGCTGTTCCGAAGATTCCAAAAAGCATGCCTTTGCCGGATAGATCTCATAATCGGCACGATGGACCGCCGGCGTCATGTTGGGCATAAGCACGTTCGCTCCGCGCCGAAGGCCATGTTCGCAGCCGTTTTCTGCGTTGATGGTGGCAAGGGCAGTGGTGCTGGGAATGTTGCTTCGCGGGCAGGCAAGGCGGGCAAGGGCCATCATCTTGTAGGTCATTGTCTCGCTCGCCGCCACCCGTTTATGGTCGGTGTTATCCTGTAATTCCCCTCTGCCGAGGGGGGTTGATTCATGTTTGATCCATGGACCGATGCCGATCATATCCAGATCGAGTTCAGCAAACATCAAAATATCATTTGCCAGGTCCATATGGGTTGAGCCGGGGAGTCCGACCAGGACCCCGCTTCCGACTTCATAGCCGAGTTCCCGCAGCCACAGCAACTGGCGAAAACGTTCTTCCAGCCCCGGCGCTCCGGGGTGGAGCCTGGCATACAGCCCGGCATTGCTGGTTTCAAAGCGCATCAGGTATCGATCCGCGCCGGCATCCCGCCAGAGCAAAAAGGCATCCCGGCCGCGTTCGCCCAGGCTCAGCGTCACCGCCAGGCCGGTTTGTTCCTTGATCGTCCGCACCAGCGATGCCACCCAGTGGTCCGAACACCCCGGGTCCTCACCGCTCTGGAGAACAACCGTTCCATAGCCCAGATCTTTGGCCTGACAGGCGCAGTGAACGATCTCGTCAAGATCCATACGATATCGGCGGATTTTTTTATTGGCCGATCGAAGTCCGCAGTAAAAACAGTTTCGTTGACAATGGTTTGAGAACTCGATCAGGCCGCGCAGATGAACAGCATCACCTACATTCTCACGTCGTACCCGATCCGCCGCATGCCAGAGCGTTTCCAGGCGATCTGTATCATCTTCCTGCAGCCATGCAGAAATAGGGTTCTTATCAAGTTCCATGACAATCTATGACTTTCCTGTCCATTATCCCTCGACGCATGGCCACAAGGATGATCATGGTGCGGACCGTTGCTTTTCCTCCGCTTCTGATGACCCCGCATACGGGTGCCAGCGGCGCTGAAATCCGCCTCACCCTTCCGGCAGCATATCTCCGTATTGCATAAAATTGCGGTGCATTTCAAAGCAGCGCGTGAGATCATGGGGAATGTGACCCACCGGGGCTTCACGGATATACTGATGCAAATAGTTCCGGTACCGGGGATGAGCGCAGTTGTCAATGATGGTTTTCGCACGGCGCAATGGTCCCAGGCCTCGCAGGTCGGCAAGCCCCTGTTCGGTGACCACGATCTGTACCGAGTGCTCATTGTTGTCTATATGCGGACACATGGGCACTACGGCCGAAACCTTGCCCCCTTTGGCAGTTGAGGGCGTCATAAATATGGACAGATAACTGTTCCTGGTAAATTCCCCGCTGCCGCCGATACCGTTGACAATATGGGTTCCGCAAATATGAGAGGAGTTGACATTGCCATAGATATCCAGTTCAAGGGCCGTGTTCAGGGCAATAACCCCCAGGCGCCGGATCACGCCGGGGTGGTTTGAAATTTCCTGGGGCCTAAGCACGATCCGGGAAGCGAAAAAGTCCATGTTGTCCACAATTTCCCGGAGTTTGGCGGCAGTGACCGTCAGACTGCATGCGCTGATTCCCCGGATTTTGTTCTGGATCATAAGATCAATCATGGCATTCTGGCAGACTTCCGAATACATACAGAACCCTGGAATATCCGGATTGGCGCCCAGGGCTGCCATTACACTGTTGGCCACGTTGCCCGTACCGGCCTGCAGCGGCAGCAGGGTCGGGGGTATACGGCCGGCACGCATTTCATTGAACAAAAATTCAACAACGTTTTCGGCAATGCCGCGGCTGATTTCATCAGATCCGGAAAAATCCGGCACGGCGTCAGGCTCGTTGGTTTCCACAATGCCGATGACTTTTCTTGGATCCACCGTGGCATAGGGCACACCGATCCGGTTTAAGGGTTCATAGATCGGGATTGGCGTTCGGTGCGGAGGCAGCGGCATCGTATAGATGTCGGCAAATTCCCGCAATCGCTGGGATTGGCCCTGATTGATCTCAATGACCACTTGGTCGGCATGGCGCAGATAAGTCGGGGAGGCGCCTATGGAGGTGGTCAGGTAGATCCGTCCGTCTGAGGTAATTTCCGTAGCCTCCACCACAGCCATGCGGATGCCGCCGAAAAAACCTTCGGTCACCATCTGGGGGACATGGGAGAGATGATGATCCACATACTCAACTTCCTGGCGGTTGATCTGTCGGCGCAGGGTGTCGCCGGACTGATAGGGCGCCCGCCATGAAACGGCCTCTGCCCGGGCCAAATCTTCATCAATGCACCGCCCGCTCGAAGCCCCGGTCAAAACCCGGACCTTGAAGGGTTTTTCCTGCTCATGCTTCTTTCGGGCGCGGGCGGCCAGCGCCAGAGGCACCGCCTTTGCCCCGCCGGCCGGGGAAAAACCGCTGAATGAAATTGTATCTCCATGGCAAATGTCCGCAACGGCTTCTTCAGGTGAAAGCTTTGGAAAACTCATGAACCATATCCTCCTTTCTTCACTGAATCTGAATGTAAAAAAATTTATCTTGCAAAAAATGGGCCACAGGAAAGTCGCGAGACAAGGACAGCCAGGACCCATGGAAAAAGGAAACAAACAGATTCAACCACCCTGTTGTGCTCCAGGGGTAAACAGTTTTATTTACAACCTGTAAACAGATGTGCCGTTATACAGAAGCGCCCGAGCCGGCAACGCCAACTTTTTTGATTACACGATTCGCCCCTTTTGACACCTGTGTCACGGCCCCCGTGAAAAGAAACAGAAAAACTGTTTTCAACCGCTTTTAATTCCTGCTAAAAGAAGGATCGTATGCTCCATGAAATTATAAAAAAACGTGAAAACAATAGATTATCCAAATGACACCTGAAAATCTGCAACAATTCATCCGGGTTTTGGATGATGAAAAACAGCTTCACAGGGTCAGTGCCGAGGTTGATCCCCGCCTGGAGATCACTGAAATCGTGGACCGGGTGAGCAAGGCCGGCGGCCCTGCCCTGTTGTTTGAAAACGTGCGCGGCTCGGACTATCCCGTGCTGATCAACTCCTTTGGCAGCTACCGGCGCATGGAACTCGCCCTTGGAGATCAAAGCCCGGCACAGATCGCCGCCCGGGTTGAAAAGCAGCTCCATCTACGGCCGCCGGGCGATTTTAAAGAAAAAATCCGGATGCTTTTTTCCTTAAAGGAAATGGCCGACATTCTGCCAAAAAAAACAAAGCGCGCGCCCTGCCAGCAAAACATGGCCACCTCGGGCCCCCTGCTCGACAGCCTGCCGGTGCTCACCTGCTGGCCGGAAGACGGCGGTCCCTTTATCACCCTGCCCCTGGTGGCAACAAAGGACCCGGAAACCGGGATCCAGAACCTGGGCATGTACCGGATGCACAAATACGACAACACCTCCACAGGCATGCACTGGCAGTACAACAAGGACGGGGCCCGGCATTTCAGAAAATACAAAGAGCGCAAGGAAAAAATGCCCGTGGCAGTGGCCCTGGGCGGATCACCGGCAGTGACCTATGCCGCCACCGCCCCCCTGCCCCCGGAGATCGACGAGCTGATGTTTGCCGGGTTTGCCACCTCCCGGCCGGTTTCAGTGGTAAAGGCCAAAACCGTTGATCTCTTGGTTCCCGCGGAATCGGACTTTGTCCTGGAAGGATACGTGGACCCCAAAGAAAGCCGCATCGAGGGACCTTTCGGCGATCACACGGGCTTTTATTCCCCGGCTGATATCTATCCGGTATTCCGTGTCACCTGCATCACATGGCGGGACAACCCGGTATACCCGGCCACGGTGGTGGGAAAACCGCCCATGGAGGACTGCTACATGGCCAAGGCCACGGAGCGGATCTTTCTGCCCATGCTGCAAATGCTGGTGCCCGAAATTGTGGACATGGAACTGCCCATGGAGGGGGTCTTTCACAACTGCGCCCTGATTTCCATAGACAAGACCTATTCCGGCCAGGCCAAAAAAACCATCAACGCGCTCTGGGGGCTGGGCCAGATGGCCTCCACCAAGTTCATCGCAGTCTTTGACAAGGACGTGGACCTGCGCGATTCGCCCACCGTGATCTGGAAGCTGCTAAACAACGTGGATCCCAGACGGGATGTGCTCATGTCCGAAGGGCCCCTTGATGCCCTGGACCATTCTGCCCCGTACCCGGACTACGGCGGCAAGATGGGCATTGACGCCACCCGGAAAACCCGGCAGGAAGGCATGGGCCGGGACTGGCCAGAGGAGATCACCATGGATGCGGCCACCATGGAAAAAGTCACACAACGCTGGAAAGAGTATGGATTTTAGACGGTTTTCCGAACTCATCCTGGTCCGGCAAACCCTTTTTGCGCTGCCGTTTGCCTGGCTGGGAATCCTTTTTGCCGGCGGCGCCCGCCCTGAAACCTGGCTCTGGGTCACCGCAGCCCTGGCGGCTGCACGGACTGCGGGCATGGCTTTTAACCAGGTGATTGATGCGGGCATTGACGCCCAAAACCCGCGCACGAAAAACCGGCCGGTCGCCCGGGGCGATATACATCCGGCTGCGGTGTGGGCCCTTGCCGGGGCCTGCGTGCTGGTATTGGTTTTTGCCGCCCGGATGCTCAACCCGCTTTGCTTTTACCTGTCGTTTCCGGCCGCACTGATGCTGTTTGCATATTCCTATTGCAAACGGTTCTGGGCCGGTTCCCACTTTTTTCTGGGTGCAGTGGAGGCCGCGGCCCCGGTGGGAGGATATCTGGCCGTGACCGGCAGATTCGAGGTCCTTGCCCTGCTGCCCGGAGCGGTTATTTTGACCTGGATTGCCGGACTCGATATTGTATACGCCATCCAGGACGCAAAATTTGATCGTGATTGCGGTCTTTATTCCATTCCGGCAAAGCTCGGGGATAAAAACGCGCTTCTGCTTTCAACCGCATGTTATGCAATCTGCCTTGCAGCCATGGTTTTAACCGGGATGCTGACCCACATGGGGTTTTTATATCTTGCAGCCGTCTGTGCAATTGGCGTGATTTTTGCCCGGCAGCAGGTGCTTGCCCGAAAAAAACCTGTTGGGCCGGCAATCCGGACAGTTTTTTGGCTAAACATGTGGGTGGCCCCGATTCTGTTTCTGGGGGCCGCGGCTGACGTGCTGCGCGCATCATTCTAAAAAAGGCAAGAGCCTGATGCAGAACAAAACAGACCAGAGAATCGTGGTGGCACTCACCGGCGCCAGCGGTTCGATTCTTGGCATCCGCCTGATCGAAGAACTGATCAACGGCAACACTGCGGTAACCGGGATCGTATCCCAGGGGGCGTGGAAAGTCATCGGCCATGAAATGACCGGAGATTTCAGCCCGGGTCAAAGTCTTTGCCGGATTTTAGCACAGCGGGGAAAAGTCAGGGACTTATCCCTTTTCCGGGAATCGGCTGATTCCGAAACCGACGCGCCCGAAGCCAGCGGCACCACCCGGTTTTCAGCGGTGGTGATCATGCCCTGTTCCATGAAAACCCTTTCAGCCGTGGCCCACGGCTATGCAGGAACCCTGACGGCCCGCGCCGCGGACGTGGCGTTGAAAGAGAGGCGAGGATGCATTCTGGTACCCCGCGAAACCCCGCTAAACCGCATTCACGTGGAAAACATGGGCAGGGCAATGGATGCCGGGGCCCAAATCGTGCCGCCCATACCGGCATTTTATACAAAAGGCCGGACAATGGACGACGCTGTTGACTTTATCGTGGGCAAAATTTTAAATCTGCTGGCAAAACCCCACCGACTGTTTGACTCCTGGGAAGCTTTGCTGCAGGCCCCGGACAAAAAACCCGCAACCGATTGATAAAACAGGGAAGACAAATGAGCATGCAGGATCCGGAGCAATTTGTCGCCGGCATTTCCAATCCCCGCATCCGGCGGATTGCAGAGACGGTGTGCAGAAACGAGCCCGTGGACACCCGGGCGCTTGGAGAAATGCTGGCAACAGACGACATCCTGGAGATAGGCGCGGTGGCTGATTTCCAGCGCCGACAGCTCTACGGAAACCGCGTTTTCTACGGGGTCAACATGAATCTCAACTACACCAACATCTGCGAACTGCGCTGTCCCTTATGCGCATTTTCGTGCGACCCGGGTGATGAAACCGCGTTTGTGCTGTCTTTGGATGAAATCGAAAACCGGGTATGCCGGGCCGTGGACCGGGGTGTGGACGAGGTCCATATTGTGGGCGGGCTCAACCCGGAGCTGGACCTTGACTACTTTGAGGAAATGATCCGCCGCGTGCGGGGCGTGAAAAAGGATCTGGTGATCGTGGCCTTTACCGCCGTGGAATACGACTATTTCGCCCGGCAAAGCGCAATGCCGGTCTCCGATGTGATCGGCCGCCTGGCCGCAGCCGGGGTTGACGCCCTGCCCGGCGGCGGCGCGGAAATCTTTTCTCCGGACGTTCGCAAAATCATCGCGCCCAAAAAAATTTCAGGCCGGCAATGGCTCCGAATCATGGAAACCGCCCACGAACAAGGGCTGAAAACCAATGCCACCATGCTCTACAACCACCGGGAAACCATCGCGGACATGGTGGACCATCTGGCAGCCATAAGAGAGCTGCAGGATAAAACAGGCGGGTTTAAAACCTTTGTCCCGCTTGCCTTCCACGGCGCAAACACGGGCATCCAACAGGCCAGGGCCCAATCCACGGGCTACGACGATATCCGAATTTATGCGGCCGCCCGGATATTTCTGCACAATGTGGCCCACATCAAGGCCCTTTGGATGTATCTCGGGGAGAAAACCGCACAGGTTCTGCTCAGCTTTGGTGTGGACGAGCTGGGCGGCACCTATTACGATGAAAAGGTGGTCCACTCGGCCGGGGCCCAAACCCCGGATTTCAGCTCCGAGGCCCGGCTGCGAAAGATCATCGAAAACGCCGGGGGCCGGCCGGTACGAACAACAGCGCTTTACGGGGAAACAACATGACCGGAAGGCAAATGACAATCGGCTGCATTGATTATCTCAACTGCTACCCATTTTACCACCACATGCTTGCCCAAAAGCCCCTCAAGGGCGTGCACGTCAAACCCGGCCTCCCGGAGGACCTAAACCGGCTGGTAAAACAAGGGGTTATCGATTTGAGCCCGATTTCTGCGGCTGCCTATCCCCCCCTCCGGAAACAGATCGTGCTTTTGCCGTGGTTCTGTCTTAGCTCGGTGGGTTATGTGGGCTCGGTGATTCTTGCCAGCAAGGTACCCATCGAGCAGCTCCACGGAAAACGGGTGGGCATTTCAAGGGCTTCGAAAACATCGGAAATCCTGCTCAAAATCCTGCTTGAAAAACATTACGGCCTTTTGCCGCAATACTGTAGAACCCCGCCCAGGCCCGCACTCGACGATACAGAAGCGGCCCTGATCATTGGAAACGACGCCATGGTCAACCTGGGCCGGCCGGTTTCCTACATCTACGACATCGGCGATCTGTGGCTGCAGAAAACCGGCCGGCCGGTGGTATTTGCGGTTTTTGCGGTGCAGAAAAAGGCGGTGGAAAAACAGGGTCGCATGATTTTGGAGGTGATTGATTCATTTTCCAAATCCCTCGGCCTCATGGCGGATGAAAAACAGACGGTCATCAAAGCCGCGAGCGAAAAATACCCGGATATTGATTATGATATCAGCGCCTATTACGATCTGCTGCAGTTTGATTTCAACCCGGAGTTAAAAGCGGCCCTGGGCTATTATTTCCATGCAGCCGCAGACCACGGGCTCATAGAGCCGGTTGGCGCGCTTGGCTTTCTTGACCGCAATCTTGAAATCAATGAATACCGACTGGGACATGACAAGGAAGGCACAGATGACAAGCCGCGCACAGTCCGCATCCCTGGAAGATAAAATCTACGGCTGCCAACGCATCAACAACAGCGAAGCCGCGTCCCTGTTTGACTGGCGCCTGACAGCTTTGGGCAGGGCGGCAGATTTCAGGCGCCGGGCCGTTGTCCCGGAGCAGCATGTGGGTTTTATCCTGGACCGGATCATCAATTTCACCAACGTCTGCCGGGCGGAATGCGCGTTTTGCGCCTATCACGCCAGGGCCGGCCGGGTTGCCGCATACCGCCTGAGCACAGATGACATCTGCGCACGGGTCCAGGAGCTGGCAGAAGCCGGCGGCACCCAGGTGATGCTGCAGGGCGGCCTTGATCCGGAATACGGCCTAAATGATTACCTGGAAATGGTCAAAGCCGTAAAAACCCGGTTTCCAGACATCTGGCTCCACTCTTTTTCCCCGGCGGAAATCGTTCACATGGCCGAGCAGAGCGGGAAATCCATTGATGCGGTCATCATGGCCCTGAAAGACGCAGGCCTGGATTCGGTGCCCGGGGCCTCGGATCTGCTGGTGGACCGAATCAGGGACAAGGTCAGCCCCAGGAAACTGTCTGCGGCCCAATGGTGCGATGTCATGGAAGGCCTGCACGCCCACGGCATGAAATCGTCTGCCACCATGACCTACGGCATGGGAGAAACCATTGCCGAACGCATGGAGCATCTTGACACGGTCCGCCGGGTCCAGGACCGGACAGGCATCATCCAGGCCTTTATTCCCTGGTCTTTTTCCCCGGCCCAAACGCGGATGCCTGACATTTCTGCCGCAGACGGGATAGATTACCTCAAAACCGTCGCAATCTCGCGCATTTACCTGGACAATGTCGAACACATCCAGGCCGGCTGGCTCACCGAAGGGCTAAAGCCGGCCCAGATCGCTCTGGCCATGGGTGCTGACGACATGGGCGGGGTGCTCATGGAGGAAACCGTGGTCAAAGCCACCGGGGTCAGGCGAACCGCACACATGGAGCAGTTCATCGATCTGATCAGAAACACCGGCAGGGCGGCGGTCCAGCGTGATTCGCAATACCGGATCATCAAACGGTTTTAAACCGTACAAAAGAAAAAACATGCAAAACACAGATATCGCCTTTTCCCCGTGTCCCAATGACACTTTTATATTCCATGCCATGATCAAAGGCTTGGTGGACACGGCCCCGTTTTGCTTCACCCCTCACCTGATGGATGTGGAGACCCTCAACAGCAAGGCCTTTTCCGGTGAGTTTGCCGTAACCAAGCTGTCTTTTTTCGCCTTTTTGCTGCTGCAGCACAAGTATGAAATGCTTGCGGCAGGCGCGGCAATGGGCCACGGCTGCGGCCCCCTGGTGGTGGCAAAAGACCCTTTGGCCAATCTTTCCGGGGCCCGGGTGGCGGTTCCGGGCAAATACACCACCGCCCACCTGCTGTTCCGGCTCTGGTGCGGCGAGGCTGCCAATGTGGAGATCACCCCATATGAAAAAATCCTTCCCGGCGTTTGCGACGGCAGATGGAATGCCGGCGTGATCATCCACGAAGGCCGGTTCGTGTACCCCCGGTACGGATGTGCCCAAATCATCGACCTGGGCCGATGGTGGGAGGAAAAAACCCGGCTGCCGATTCCCCTGGGATGCATCGCCGTTCGCAAAGACCCGGAAATTTTGGCCCGCAAGGCGCATCTTGAGGCAATGATCCGTTCATCAATCTCCCATGCCCGCAAACACCCTGAATCCTGCCGGAATTTTATCCGGCAGCACGCCCAGGAGATAGACGACCGGGTCACGGAACAGCACATCCGGCTCTATGTCAACGACTACACCCTGTCGCCCGGCAAAGCCGGCTGGCAGGCCATTGAAAAACTGGAGCAAATCGCCCGATGTCAAAACATCATCGAATCGGCCTGATCATGGCCACCTATATCGAAGCCAAGCCGTTTGTGGAAAAAATCAACTGGCTGGGCTCTGAAAAAAAACCGTTTCCGGTTTATTACGGAAACCGGGTGATCCTTGTGGTCTCGGGCATGGGCAAGGCAAATGCGGCGGCTGCGTGTGCATGGCTCTGTGTGCGCGAATCTGTTCAATCCATTGTCAACACCGGCGCTGCCGGGGCAAACCAACAGGGCCTGCCCCCGGGCGGGATCCATCACATCAGCGAGGCCCTGGAAACAGACCGCAGGCATTTCAAAACCAACGAACCCTTCTGCCATAAGCCCTCTGTTATGGAGGGGTTTTCAACCCTGCGCCTGGCCACCCGGGAAGAGGCGGTCATTGATCCGGACCAGCGGCGGCAGACCGCAGCCATAGCCGAGCTTTCGGACATGGAAGGCGCCGCCGTGGTCCAGATTGCGAACAGATTTGAAATCCCGTGCTTTTTGTTCAAATTCATCAGCGACACCCCGGAAGATACCCAGGGCAGCCGGATCGTCGCAAACATCCGCCAGTACCGGGACTTGAATTTTGATTTTTTCACCCAAACCTTTCTGCAATAACCCGCCTTTATTGCCCGGCTCCGGTGCACAGGGGCGTTTCAGCACTTGCCGCCGCAGCCGCAGTCCTGGTCGCAGCCCGTGCAGCCGCACCCGCTCTGGCCTTTTGTCCTGAACTTTTTGTACATGCTGCGACCGGTAAATCCCAGGGCTGCGGCGACAATGGCAAATACAATGATTTCCTGTATCATTTCAAACTCCTTTTTTTTATCCAAACCAAACATTGATGGAATCGTAAAAGTTCTAAAATTGATATAATCGCCAAGCAATAAAGAAATAAGATTTTGATTTTACTTAACACCTAATCACTTAAAACTTAACACTGCCTGTAAAAAAGACTTTTTACAGGCCCATTAACGTTAAATATCAAATCGTTTTTATTTGTTTGCTAAACCAAACTTTATTCATTGTCAAAACATAATTTAATTTTTTTTCCTTTTGTTTGCCTGCAGTAAAAAAATCGGTTATAGAGATAAAGGATTCACTCACCAAGGAGGGGCCATGACAGGAATCGATTTATCTGAAAATCTGGAGGATTACCTGGAAACCATCCTGGAGCTGGAAAAGACCCAGAAGGTGGCCCGGGTAAAAGATATTGCGGAAATGCGCGGCGTATTGCGCGGCTCAGTGACAGGTGCGTTAAAAAGCCTGGCTGAAAAGGGCCTGATCAATTACGAGCCCTACAGCTTTATTACCCTGACCCGCAAAGGCACGGCTGTTGCCGGAGAAATCAACCGACGGCATCGGGTGATCAAAAACTTTCTCACCCATGTGCTCCAGCTCGACCCGCAGATTGCCGAAGACAACGCCTGCCGCATGGAACATGCCATGGACCGGGCGGCCGTGGACCGGATGGTGGCCTTTATCGATTACATGGAAACCTGTCCCAGAACCGATGCCAGCTGGATCCAGGGCTTTGCCAGACACCGGCAGGGAAAAGACGACAGCAGGCCCGACTGCAAAGAATGCATGACCCGAAGCGCTGAAAAACATGCACAGAAAAAAAAATGATGGTTTCATAAAAAATAAGGACAAATATTTCCGGGAGGCCAGATGAGCCAGTATGAATTCTACGAAGTGATCAAAAAACCGCCGGTGGCATGGGTCTATTTGAACCGGCCGGACAAGAAAAACGCCATGAACCCGCCGGCCTGGAAAGAAAGCATCCCCATCTTTGAAGACATTGACAAGGACCCCGACATCCGGGTGGCCGTGATTGCCGGCCGGGGCCCCTGCTTTTCCGCAGGCATCGACCTGATGGGTATGGCCGGAGAAATGCCCGAATTAATGGATTCGGACCAGAAAGGCGGGGTCAAATGGTCTCTTTTGAAAAAGATTTCCGCCATGCAGGACGCTATCAGCTGCATCGAATGGTGCCGAAAGCCCGTTATTGCTGCCATTCACGGCCACTGCATCGGTGCGGGATTGGACATGGCAACCGCCTGTGATATCCGGATCTGCGCAGCTGATGCCGTGTTCTGCTTAAAAGAAGCGGCAGTGGGATTTGTGGCCGACGTGGGCGTGCTCCAGAGGATCCCGAGGATCGTGGGCCAGGGCTTTGCCCGGGAACTGGCCTATACGGCAAAAACCATTGACGCACAAAAGGCTGCCCAAATGCTGCTGGTAAACGAAATCTATCCGGATGCCGCAGCCGTCATGGAAGGCGCGGAAAAACTGGCCGCACAGATTGCCGACAACCCGCCCCTGGCCGTGCAGGCCTCAAAGGACGTGCTCAACCACGGAGCCGAGAAATCAGTGGAGGATGGGTTGAAATACGTGGCCTCGGTGAGCGCCAACATCATTCCTTCAAAAGACCTGATGGAAGCCATTGCCGCTTTTTCGGAAAAACGCAAACCGGTATTTACCGGAGAATAAGGGCGCGGCTGTCATATGCGCATCTATCTTTCAACCCTTGGCTGCGCCCGAAACCAGGTGGACAGCGAGGTCATGAGCGGCCGGCTTTCTGCCGCGGGCCACGAGATGGCCGGGCTGGCAGAAAATGCCGAGGTCATCATCGTCAACACTTGCGCCTTTATCGAGTCTGCCGCAGACGAGGCCATTGAGCAGATCCTGGAGTTGGCCGAATACAAGCGCCTTGGTGCGTGCCAAAAACTCATCGTTGCCGGATGCCTGCCCCAACGCTACGGAGAGCAGACCACAGAAGCCCTTCCGGAAGTGGATTTATTTTTGGGAACCGGGGCCTATGACCGGATTGCAGATGCGGTTGAAGACACCAAGGTGGCAGGAAAATGCATCATCCCCCCGCCCGAACAAACCACCCTGGCCGGCCCGGATACCCCCAGAACCCGGACCCCGGGGCCGGTTGCCTATGTCAAGATTATGGAAGGCTGCGGCAGGCACTGCACCTATTGCATTATCCCGGCCCTTCGCGGGCCCTTGCGCAGCCGCCCGGCCGCCGATATTGCCGGAGAGGCCCGGTGCCTGGCCGGCCAGGGGGCGGCCGAAATCGTGCTGGTGGGCCAGGACACCACCTCATGGGGGCTGGATCAGAACCCGCCGGGCCGGTTTGCCGATTTGCTGGCGCAGGTGGCACAAGCCGTGCCCGACTGCTGGGTCCGGTTTTTATACGGCCATCCCGACCAGATCCATGACCGGCTCCTGGATACCATGGCCGCGTATCCAAACATATGCCGGTATCTCGATGTTCCCATCCAGCATGCCAGCGGCCGGATCTTAAAACGCATGGGCCGGGGCCATGACAGCAAGGCGCTGGCGACAATGGTTGACCGCATTCGCTCGGCCATGCCGGATGCTGCATTGCGAACCACGGTTCTGGTGGGCTTTCCGGGGGAAACAGATGATGATTTTGCCCAACTGCTCGAATTCATGGAAAAGGTGGCGTTTGATCACCTTGGCGCATTTGTCTACTCTGACGCCGAAGACCTGCCATCCCATCGCCTGGACGGCCACGTGTGCGCCCAGATTGCCCAGGACCGCCATGACGTGGTCATGATGCGCCAGGCAGACATCTCCCTTGCCAAAAACCGGAAAAAAATCGGCCAATGCACAGACGTCCTGGTTGAAGGCCGCGCAGAAGACGGCCGGCTCTTTGGCAGGACCCGGTTCCAGGCGCCGGAGGTCGACGGGGTCACCTTTATCGACAACCCTGGCAAATCGGCTGTTCCGGGCCGAATCATAAAAATCCGCATCACGGATGCAGAGGAATACGACCTGACAGGAGTTGCCATATGAGCGGGATGAAGCAGCAGGTGCTGGAAAAAATCAATCCCGACCTGAGCGCAATCGAGATGGCTTTGGTGGAAAACCTCGACCCTCACCTTGACCTGGTCAAACAGACCGCCGGACATTTGATTTTTTCGGGCGGAAAACGCCTGCGCCCGCTTCTCATTGTGCTGTGTGCCAGGATCTGCGGTCATGAAAGTCCGTTTGTCACCAAATTTGCCACCACATTTGAATTTCTGCATACGGCCACGCTCATGCACGATGATGTGATCGACGGTGCAAACATGCGGCGGGGAAAACAAGCCGCCCATCATCTTTACGGCGCGGCGGTCACCGTTTTGGTGGGCGATTTTTTACTGGCACGGGCCATATGCATTGCCGCTGAGACCGAAAATCCCAGAATCATCCGGGTGGTGGCCTCACTGACCGAGCAGATGTCTGAAGGGGAAATCTACCAACTCATCAAAAAGGGACAGACGGATCTCACGGAAGCTGAATACATGGATATCATCCGGCGCAAAACCGGCGTGCTCATTGAAAGCGCATGCAAAAGCGGCGCAATTCTGGCCGGTGCCACCCAAAAGCAGGAAAACGCCCTGACTGCATACGGCAAACACCTGGGCCTGGTTTTCCAGATCGCAGACGACATCCTGGACTACACTGCGGATGCCGGGGAACTGGGTAAAAACGTGGGCGCGGACCTAAGGGAAGGAAAACTCACCCTGCCTGTGATCTATGCCCTGTCCCGGGCCGGTGAAACCGATCATGGGCGCATGAAAGCCATTATCAGCAATCCGGAGTTTACCCAAAGCGATTTTGCTGAACTGCTTGGCCTGCTTGAAAAATACCAGGGAGTGGCCGATGCCCGGCAAAAGGCCCTGGATCATGTGCACAAGGCCAAAGTTCACCTTGAGGGGTTTGCACCTTCGGCCACCCGGGAAATTCTGGAAATGATGGCCGATTATGCCCTCAAACGCTCATCATAAAAAAAATTGAGGACAACGCCTGTTTTGGAGCAAATGTTCCGGTCCGGGCATGAGAAAAAAGGGAACCCATTGCCATGAAACGTTTTGCCACAAATCAAACCCGATTCATACATTTGTTGCAAACCGGGCTCTGCCTGTTGATTCTGCTGTTTTTATCCTCCCCGCTGGCCTTTTTTGCAGATGCGGCCGAAGATCGCGAAGTCATTGTCTGCTTCGGCCACAGCAGAATTTACAAAGACACAACAGCAGCCAAAAAAGCGGCGGTGTCCCGGGCGCTTCTCAAGACCGTGCAAAGCGCGGCTTTAAAGATGATTGCCAAAGATGATCTCACCGGCCATTTTGAGCTCATCGCCACGGTGCTCGACAAGCACCGGGACGCGTTTATCCGGGATTACCGGATTTTAAAGGAATTTCAAACAGACAAAGCCTACCATGTGCTGGTGGAGGCCACGGTCTCCGGTCAGAAAATAGAAAAAGCCCTTGCTGATGCCGGCTTTGATCTCACCCCAAAGGACCTGCCGTCGGTATTGCTCATGGTGGCGGAAAAAAATATTGATGACATCGGATTTGACTACTGGTGGAAGCAAGGGTATGCGGATTTTTCCGGGGCTGTTGCCGAACCCGTGATTCGCCAGGCCTTTTCCGGGAACGGATTTGCCGTGATTTCCCCGGACCCGGACAGCGGCGCCCTTGATGATGAATTGCTGGCATCGGGCATGGGCGCAGAGCCGGCCGACTACCAGGCCGCCCTTGTGGCCGAGCGCATGGGGGCGGATCTGGTGGTTTTGGGCCGGGCCCGGGTCAAAGCCCTGGAAAACCGGATGGGCCAGGGGGCTCGCACCTTCAGGGCCGATGTCCAGTTAAATGTCATTGATGCGGAAACCGGCGAAAAACTGGCCACTGTGACCGAAAAGGCGTTAAATGTCAGCGAGGATCCGGACAAAGGCAGCAAAAAGGCCCTTGCTGATGCGGCCGACGCGGCTGGCTCCCAGTTGTCTGAACAAACCGTTTCCCTGTGGCGCAATATTGAAAAACGCAAGCAAACCTTTCAAATCCGCATCCGGGGGCAACGGATTCTGCCTTACCTGGAACGCGTGCGCGCAGCCATCCGCCAGCATCCCGGAGTCTCGGATCTACAGACCACGGAAATGACTTCGGCCAACGCTGTGCTGGAAATGCACTACTCCCGGTCGGCCCAGCAACTGGCCAACCACTTGCTGATGCAGTCTTTTGACGGTTTTGGCATCAATATCATGAAAATCTCTCCCAAAACTATGCACATCGAACTGATCCCCGGGTAGGAAAAGCCGGCTTCCGGCCCGAAAGTCAGGATGAAAATCAGGATCTTAATGCAAAATGAACGACATTCATTTAAATGAATTGGCATTTATAAATTTATACTTGTTTTTTGTTTAAAACAATATTATCAATTTTAGAAAATTCATAAGCGGTTTTATCCAAAACTTCCAGTTAACGATAACAAGAACTAAAGACAATTTCCGGCGCTAAAGCCGGCTGAACCGTTTTCGAACAACACAGGAGACAAATTGCCAATGGAACTAACCCGGGAACAATTGATGATTCAGAAAATGGCCAGGGAGTTTGCCAGAAAGGATCTCGCCCCCCAGGCCGCGGAAAGGGATCAGAAACACGAGTATCCGGCAGAAAGCCTAAAAAAGATGGGGGAACTCGGTCTGCTCGGAATGCTGGTACCCGAAGAATATGGCGGCGAGGACATGGACACGGTATCCTATGCCCTAGCCATGAGCGAGGTGGCCTATGCGTGCGCATCCACGGCCGTGATCATGTCCGTGCACAATTCCATCTGCTGCGGCAGCCTGCTGCGCTTTGGCTCAGAAGAACAGAAACAGCAATACCTGGTGCCCATGGCCAGGGGCGAATTTATCGCCTCCTTTGCCTTGTCCGAGCCAGAAGCCGGATCGGATCCGGCGTCAATGAGCACCACGGCGGAAAAAGACGGGGATTTTTACGTGTTAAACGGCACCAAGCGATGGATCACCGGCGGAGCCACCTCGGAGCTGTTTATCGTGCTGGCCAAAACCGATCCGGATGCCGATCACAAGGGAATTTCGGCCTTTCTGATCACCCGGGATCTGCAGGGATTTTCCACCGGCCGCCTTGAAGACAAAATGGGTCAGTGCGCCTCGGACACCACGGACCTGCTTTTCTCGGACTGCCGGGTGCCGGCTGACCGCATGCTGGGCAAAGAGGGCGAAGGCTTTATCGTTGCCATGTCCGGCCTGGATGACGGCCGTATCGGCATTGCCGCCCTGTCCCTGGGCCTGGGCCAGGCCGCCCTGGATGAGGCGGTAAATTACAGCAAGCAGCGGGTGCAGTTCGGCCGTCCCATTGCCGACAACCAGGGCTTGCGCTGGATGGTCGCCGACATGGCCACAGATGTTGAAGCCGCACGGCTGCTGGTGCTCAATGCAGCCGCCAAAAAGGACAAAAAGGAAAAATGCAGCAAAGAGGCCTCCATGGCCAAGCTGCACGCCTCGGAAATGGCCAACCGGGTCACGGGCCAGGCCCTGCAGATCCACGGCGGCTACGGTTACACCAGGGAATTTCCCGTGGAACGCTTTTACCGGGACGCCCGGGTGCTGACCATCTATGAAGGCACCTCCCAGATCCAGAAAATCGTCATTGCCAACGAAGTGCTCGGGGACAAAAAAAAGCGGCCCAAAAAATAGGCGCTGTTTTGCGTTTAAAAATCCCCCTGCCGGGAACGAATCACCAGGCGGTCGCCCGGATGGATGTTTCCCCTGTAATCCAGGTTGTTCCATATGATCAAAGCCGGGAGGGGAACATTGAACCGCTCGGCGATCGCAGAGAGGTTATCGCCCTGCTTGACGACATAAACCCGGTTTTCTTGATCTTTGTCCCAGGTTTTCATCAATGATTGAAACCGTTTGTCAAAGCCTTTGGCCGAGCCTTCGGGAACATGGATGCGGTGGCGGCCGGCGTCCAGATAATGGCCTCTTAAATGGGGATTGAAATCCTTGATCACTTTAAAACTCGTGTCAGCGGCCTGTGCAACAATGGCAATGGGCGTCAGGCCTGAACATTGGACCGAAACTTCTTCGTATGCCAGGGGTGGATAAAGGTCTCCCGGCAAAAAGTCAAACCCGTACTGCTCCGGCTCGGTCATGATCCGTTTGGCTGCAAGAATCCGGAACACATACTGCTGGGTTTCCAGGGGCAGATACAGATCATAAAAATCACTGTTCTCCTGGACCATGATTTCCGCCTGCAGCCCGTGCTCACCCATATTATAGGCGGCCGCAGCAAGGGTCCAGGAGTCGAAAATCCCGTAAAGTGCCTTTAAATAGGATATGGCCGCATCCGTGGACTGAACGATATTTCTGCGTTCATCTTTTTGCGAATCCATCTGCAAGCCGTATTTCTCACCCGTTGACCGGGTAAACTGCCAGAATCCAACAGCGCCTTTGGCTGAACCGGCATGGGGCCGCAGGGCACTTTCGACCAGTGCAATATATTTTAAGTCTTCAGGCATTTCATTTTCCCTCAATTTCTGCTCTATGACAGGGAAATACCGGTTTGCCCGCTTGATCCACAGCACCACCTGGGGCCGGTTCCACAGGGTCAGCAGCATTTGCTTTTCCATGCGCTGTCTTGTATCGTTTTGGTTCAGCTCCGCTTTTTCACCGCAAAAGGTTAAATCCCTGTCAATGCGCGCGGCATGAAACAAGGACGGAATGTCCGAAGACGCCATGGCCGCGGCACTGGATGCCAAAACACAAAAAGGGCAAAAAAGAATCAATAAAATCCATTTTCCCATCACGTGCTCCTTTAAAATAAAAAAAACCGAACCGCCCTTGATACGATGGCAGTCCGGCCGTCTTTGAACCGGTTTGGCAGCAGCCGGAATGCAAAGCACCCGTGACATTGGCTTCCAATCTCACGACTGGTTTGACTTTTTCATATTTTCTGTATGAACAAAGACCCGCTGCACGTCAAATGGTTTTTTCAGCCGATGGCCAGTTTTTCATTCAATGGGCAAATCAAAGGTTCATGGTCCATCACCATCCAGTGGGCGTGGTGGCAGCCATCACGCCATGGAATTATCCTGTTTCCATGATTACCAGGAAAGCAGCCCCTGCTCTTGCCGCGGGCTGCCCTTTCGTATTAAAACCCGCAGAAGCAACCCCGCTTTGCGCGGTTGAAACCTTCAGGATCTTTGAACAGGCCGGGCTGCCGCCCGGGATGGTAAACCTGGTGACAGCCACTGACCCCGCACCCGTGGCCGAGGTTTTCCTAACGGACAAAAGAGTGCGGAAACTGACTTTCACCGGTTCCACCGAGGTGGGGAAAATGATAGCGCGCAGGGCGGCCGACAGATGAAGCGGATCTCCCTTGAACTTGGCGGGCACGCCCCGTTCATCGTGTGCCCGGATGCCGATCCGGTATATGCAGCAAAGGGGCTTTCCCTGGTCAAGTTCTTAAACACCGGACAGGCGTGCATAAGCCCTAACCGGATTTACGTGCACCGGGATAAATTGGAGCCCTTTCTCAGCGAATTGAAAAACCGGGTGGACAGGATGAAGGCCGGCAGCGGGTTAAACGCCGATGTAAGCATCGGCCCGCTGATAAGTTCAAAAGCGGTTGAAAAGGTGGACCTCCAGGTCCGGGATGCGGTAAACAAGGGAGGGCAGCTTCTCACCGGCGGCCAGCGGCTCACAGAGGACGGGCTGGACAAGGGATTTTTTTACGCTCCCACCATCCTGAGTGGTGTTACCTCCGATATGCTGATCTACCGGGAAGAGACTTTCGGTCCGGTGGCAAATGCCCACGGCCATTCGCTATTTTGATTGTTTAGGCAGTCAGACTGTGTCTCTGGCCGTTGATTTCGATCCGGGTCTTGCAATAGGTCAGCTTCTCGATAATTTTGCCGTCTTTAAAATGGATGACATCCACACCGCGCCGTTTCTCCGGTTTCCCCTCGTAGCCTTTCTCAGGCGAAGGCCATTCCAATGTCCATCTATAGAGCACTTTCTGGTCCTGCTCATCCACGAACAGGTCCTCGGACAGGAACCTGAAGCCCCCGTGATTTTCAAACCAGGACTGCCAGGCTTTTCTAAGAGCGCTTTTGTCCGAGACCTTTCCGCCTGTCCAGTTTTCAAAAAAAATGTCATCATGGAAAAGCTCCATAACGCCCTCAAGGTCATGGGCGTTCCAGGCGGAATTCCATTTTTCCATTGCTTCCACAAGGGCCTGTCTTGAAAACGTCATAAGCTTTTCTTTCCGGGTAAAGGAGATTAAGGTTTCAAATGCTGCCTGATATTTCTGTTTACAATAAAGCCTTCTTTTCAGGCAAGCAACATCTTCTTGGCAGTAGCTTTTCTTTCGGAAATGTTGTCTATGAGCTGATAACGGGCCGAGGCGGCCGTGTCAGGAATGTGGTGGTTGCTGCTCGTCTCCGATTAACTCCACAGGTTGCGTAAAGTGGCGTCATATGTCATTCCGCTCGCCTCGAAACCTGCTTGGTCGAGGCCGTCGGTGTAGGCCATGACTTTTTCAGCAAAATCGATCATATCGTCGAGGTGGCTGGACCTTCAAAGGCTACCCGTATATCAACATCGCTGATGCTGATTGCATTCATTATACGCAGGAAAGGAGATATAATAACCTTCGGGTCAAAGTGGAGAATACGGCTATTCATTTGCCCTTTGCGGCTCCCTTGTGATAGAGGGATAGCCTATGCTTCTTTTTTAATACTTAATCCCCATGCCGGAGGATTTAGCGATGCAACAAATATTGGTGGTGGACAATCATCCTGTGGTTCGCCAATTCATGTCTGATCTCCTCGCAAAGAGAGGTTACAATATCGTAACTGCAGAGGATGGCTTGTCTGCTTTGCAACTAATGAAATCCTACATACCGGATATAATTTTTGTTGATCTCGTCATGCCCAATATTGACGGAAATACACTGTGTCAGGTAATCCGTAGCCGAAAAGATCTAAAACACGCCTTTATCGTCGTGCTTTCAGCCGTTACAGTGGAAGAAAGTTCGAATTTCTCTTTAGCGAACGGGCTGATCGATGTCGTCCTCGCCAAAGGCCCTTTTGACAGCCTTGCATGGCATATTGATTATATAATCAAACATGTGGAAGCCGGACGTACGGACCGGCTACGGGGCGAAGCTATAGGTGGTAAGAATCTGTTCGCCCGCCAGATCACCAAAGATCTGCTGAGTTCCAAGAAACACTATGAAATGACATTATACTTCATGACTGAAGGCCTGATGGAACTGACTCAAGACGCAGAAATTACCTATGCGAATCCAGCAGCGCTTTCAATTCTCGACGAATCTCAGGAAAACTTGCTGGCGACTGATTTTATCGAGCTTTTTAACAATCCCGATCAAGATAGAATTCGGCAAAGGATATCTGAAGTTCCCAAGGTTAACCAGGAGCCCCTTTTCGATGAAACCCTGACGCTCAACAACAAGCTGCTTTCTGTCAAAATCATTTCCTTTTACCAGAAAGCTCAGCAATACACCCTGGTGGTGATGTTAATGGATGTCACCCTGCAAAAACAGGCAGAGCGAAATCTGGTAAAGGAAAAAGAGCGCTACAGACGTGAAAGAGATTTTCTGGACAAAATTTTCGACAATTCTGCGGATGCGTTCGTCATCGTGGACGAACATGGCAGATTTACCCGGTGGAATAACAATGCCGCCAGGATGTTTGGGTACAGTTTCGATGAGCTAAGAGAGAAAAAAGCATTTGATCTGTACACCAACCCCAAGGCGATGGAGGAAATGTTAGATCTGCTCAGAAGGCAGGGATATGTTCAGAACTACGAGGTTCATTTCACCCATAAAGATGGCACTTCAATGCCCTGTGCCGTTTCCATCAGCCTGTTGCATGGCGAAAAACAACAGAAAATTGGCAGTTTAAGCATTATCCGAAATTTATCTAAATGGAAACAGACAGAGGAAAGACTCATATATTTGAGCTTCCACGATTCGCTGACCGGCGTATACAATCGGGGTTATTTTGAAGAGGAGATGAAGCGGTTTGCAAAGGGCAGGCATCTTCCACTGGGCATAATTGTTTGCGACATAAACAAGTTAAAACGAACCAACGATACGCTGGGCCATAAGAAAGGAGATGAGTTGATTCAAAAAGCGGCCGAGATTTTGAAGCGTTCTTTACGCGCCAGTGATATCATTGCCCGCATTGGAGGAGATGAATTTGCTGTTCTGGTCCCTGAGGCCGATGAGGAGGTAATAGAAAATTGCGTGCAAAGAATCAGGGCCGTAATAGAGGCCGATAGAGCGCAAAAGCTCGACCCCGCCTTTTCCATTGCTATCGGATATGCCCTCAGCAGCGAGCATTCCGTGGATACCAATGCCTTATTCAAGAGGGCAGATGACAACATGTACCAAGACAAACAATCTTACTCCGGAACATTTTTTCCCAAAGGCGATTTTGATTACTAATGAGGTGCAAAAATATTGCGGCAGCGTAAAGATACGATTCGATCAACGCCGCCATGATCAAGCTGGCTCCGCAACTGCTCGTTTTGTAACCTCTCTTCAATCTGCCTCACCTGAAATGCATAAAACCGTTGTTGAATTTCTTCACGCGTCAGGGCTTCGACGTCTGGAAGGGCTATTGCGTTAGCCTCTTGTTCTGCTTGTTCGGGAATTTGTGCGGGGTCAAGAAATGAGATCGAATTATATCGCGAGCGGGGATGGTTTATCTTTTCATCCGTCATAACGAACTCCAGGAGATGTTTGGCCAGCAAATCGATCGGGAAGATATGGCCTGAATGGGTCTCTGACAGGGCGCTCTACAAACCTTTTTTTGCTGGAGATTGTTATAACATTCATAAACGAACCGATTCCGGGTTGCAATGGTAATGTCTGACGTGGAAACTACTTCTTTATAGGGAGGGCGTCAGTGCACATTCCGGCTATGGGATGGCAGGAGTGCGAATTTTAAGCCCCTGCGGAATGCCAGAATCAAGGTGGAAAATTCAGCACGCCCGGGAATCCTACATCCGCTGGCAAGCTGTGCTTTCAGTGTAGCAAATCCGAGGCTAAAATCATATAATGTGCATACATGGTCTATATGTGAAGCCTGCCTGTCTTCCAGAGGGCAACCGCGCTATAGGTACGCGCCCAGAAATTCGCCTTTTCTTCTGCAGGATGCTTGAAAAAATCTTGCGTCCAGTTGAAATTCGGGTTTTGATACAGGTCTCGAAGGATGTTTGCTATGTGTTTGGGTTGCCACCCGGCATGAATAAGGAAATCGTGGACAAACCCGATGAGCTTGGCCGGCTGAAGCGCCGACGGGTTGGGGGAATCCAAAATTTTACGTGTCCAGTCGGGAATGTGGGGCTCTTTTTTCGCAGATTCCAGGGCGCGGCCCCGGGCAACGTCTTGCTGGCCATCGAAATCCTGGTGGAACAAATACAAATCTGATGCCTTGTATTCCCTGACAAAGTCAATCATGGTTGCATTTGAGCAGGGGATGAAGCCGGAAAAATTCTGTGCGTGTGCTGCCGCCTTTTCCAGGTCCCACATGCAGTCAAGGATCAAATCGATATCCGCGGTTTCGGTTGCCTGATGTCCGTTAAAGCATGCTCCGATGACATCTGTTAGGGGCGGCTGGTGCCGGTTGTCGTATTTTTCCCGGTTTTTCTTGTGAAGACTGAAAGGACTCCTGATGGCACGCAGATAGGGTGGTCCTTCACTCCAGGTATTATCGAAATTGACGCAGTGCTCGACACTGTCTGAGATGGTCACAGGCAAAAACCCCCGCTCTTCATTATCCCGGAAGGCTTTCATGGCCAGCAGGGCCATATATTCCGCAAGCCTCCCCAGTCCGCTGAAGACCCGGGCCGCATCTATAGAAACCCCGTGCCAGCGCCGGATATCCCCAGGGTCGATGTAATTGCACGCCCGGACTATATCGTCTTCCACAAAGCCGATTGCCCGCACCTCTTCCGTAGCCCGGTACCCCAGGACGTTTTGGAACAGGAAATGCCCCCCGGACGGCGTGTAATCCAAGAGATACGGCATTCCCCTGGAGCGGAAGATGTCTTGCACAAAATCCATCAAGGGAAGCACCTGCTGAAACAGTTGTTTCTGTTCTTCTTTGTGTGTGTAGAGCCGGTGCTGGTCGGCTCCCAGAAAAATTTCGATATCCAAGGGCATCAGCACAGCCTGCGACATTTCCCCCACCACTGGTAGGTGAACCTCAAGACTACGCGTCACGGTGAATTCTTCCAACTGCTCCAAACCGGCTGCAACAGAGGGGAATATCGGATCACGGGTTTCCGCTGCGAGCGCTTCGCCAGTTGCGATAAAGTGGTGGCTGAACTGGAAGCAATTTTTCAGTTGATCGATAACTTTCCGATAGTATTGCTGCTCTTTCATAGGCCCCTCATACCATATATCGTCCTGAAAGTAAAAATCCGGCTCAGCAGTCGCCCGAGCTATACGGCGGGTGTCAATACGCGAAAAACCTCTTTTATAGCTGCGTGCTTATCTGGAATCAGATTGATGGCCCTATTGGAGATCACTTATGTTCTGGGCTTTATAACCGCAATAGTTGCTGAGGCCACATTAATGAATCTCCATGGACCTCACAGGCAATACATTGCGACCCCGTTTCTTATAACCAGGCATTGTGTGCGTGATTTATATCTGATTCCAACAATCCGTTGAACCTATTATAATATGCCAATGATCTGATGCAAGCTTTCCATTTGCCCCAACTAAAATATGGAGAAAGCTCAGCTTTTCCGCAGACCACCAAAGGCATTGCACATTCGGCTATTGCATGGCACAAGTGCTGAGATGAGGCCAGTGAGCAATCTCGATTTCATGCTGGAAAAACCGGGGCATTCAAATATGACACCCCGGTTTTCACTTTTAGCTGAAAATATTTTCCACCCACCGGCTGGCTTCGGTGTCACTCACCTTGCCCAGATACCGTTGCGTGGTCGAAAGATTTGCATGTCGGAGAATAACCTTGCTGACAATCTCAATGGGAGCACCGGCCCTGCTTGCATAGGTTGCCGCATGTCGTCGGAGATCATGTGGGCTGATTTCGATTCCGATCTTTCTTCCGGCCTTTTTGACAATTTGCCTGGCGCCGGTGTAGCCGATCGGGAAAATCCTCTCCCCGGGCTCCATATTCTTTGACCGGATATAATCCCTGAGTCTGGCAGCAACTTTCTTGGGAATGAAAACAACCCCGTTTTGCCGCCCGCTTTTCGGGCTGACCAGAAACAGTTTACAATCCTCAACATCCTTCATCCTGAGCTTCAGGACTTCTCCAATTCGCATTCCACCTCTGGCCATTAGTTCCAGCATTAGCCGATTCCGGAGATTCTCAGTGCGGAATATGATCTCATCAACGGCATCCTTTTCCAGAATGCTCCACTGGCGGCCTTTGGCCAGGCGAAACGTCTTTTTCAGTACCGGTGAATCGCAGGGATTAACCAGAGCCGGGCCCTCGTTGTCTTTGATAAAATTGAAAAGGGTTTTAAGAAGGGTGTACTTGAAACGCTTGGTGGTTTGTTTCTGGCCCTCGGTATCCTGGGTCAGAAATTTCAGGATTTGGTCGGACGTGATGAAGTTAACATCCCGGCCTTTAAAATGGGTATCAAGCCGGGCCAAAAACAGACTGTAATTCTTGACCGTATTTTTTTCCCGCGTTCATTTTCTGGTACTCCATGAAATTGGTTATCGCTTGTGAAAGCAGCATGGTGACCTTTTTTTGTTTAAAGCTTGGGTTTTCGCCTCTATCCGGCCAGTTACAATAAAAATAACATGGCGGATTCAATTTGCAAATTCTTGTAATCCCAAGAATGCTGCTATCGCTGGCAAGGAAGTGCTTTGATCTCGTTTGAATCCCTTGATCTCAACCAATATATTTTGTGTCAGCTTATTTTCCGTTTCGCAAATTTATTGGGCATGCAGGATTAAGCTATTTCTTGTTGAACAACAAGCCGGATTATGCAAATTGAACCTTTATTTCAATCGTTTACATTTCACATAGAAAATTTTTAAAGCTGGCACCATAATTGCTTACTTCTACAATTTGAAAAAACGGGTCTTTAAGAAAGGAGCCCAGCATGCAGTTTCCAATCTCAGGAGTAGAGGTAAATCCGGCCATTCCCTTTGTTGTTGCCTTTATAATTTCATTTTTTACTTCTATGGGCGGCGTTTCAGGAGCATTTCTCCTTTTACCATTCCAGATGACATTCCTGGGTTACACCAACCCTTCTGTGAGTGCCACAAATCAACTTTTCAACGTTGTAGCCATTCCCAGCGGTGTTTATCGTTACTTCAGAGAAGGCCGGATGGTCTGGCCACTGACGTGGATCGTAATCATAGGCACGCTGCCTGGAGTCCTGATCGGCGCCATCGTACGCGTAGCCTGGCTACCGGATCCGCAGCACTTCAAACTTTTTGCTGCATGCGTGCTATTGTATATCGGTGCAAAAATGGGACGGGAGCTTGTGGGTAAGAATTATAGCCAAAGCAGCAAAGCTGAAAGCGAAAGACGATTTCACGAGATGATTCGTCGCCACCAATCAAAGGCTGACCGAATGGAAATGACCTTGAAACCGGTCAGAGTGGACTATTTTAACCTGAAACGACTGGGGTATACTTTTTATGACGAATCCTTTGATATCTCCTTTTGGGGTCTTTTCAGCCTCAGCTTTGTGGTGGGCATTGTGGGAGGCATCTACGGCATCGGCGGCGGCTCCATCATCGCCCCTTTCTTCGTAACCTTTTTCGGCCTGCCGGTCTATACCGTGGCCGGAGCGGCGCTTATGGGCACCTTTGTCACTTCTGTGGCTGGAGTTCTTTTCTACCAAACCATTGCCCCGTTTTATCCAGCCGTGACCGTGGCACCGGACTGGGCGCTGGGTCTTTTGTTCGGATTGGGTGGAATGGCAGGCATGTACCTGGGTGCCCGGTGCCAGAAATATGTTCCAGCTGCAAAGATCAAGTGGATGCTGACAGGCATTATCACCTTTACCGCTCTCAAATATATTGCTGACTTTTTCGGTTATTAACCCATTCGGTATTATCAAACATAGTCTTGAAATCCCCAGATTCAGGCAATGCACAATATAATGTGGGCGCTCGGTCCGAACTTTTGATCATGGATAGGCCCGGGTAACCCGAGCACTGCGGCTATGGCCAATCAATATTTTGGATTCGGCGGAACAAAAGAATGGCGGATTCAAGGTGGAAATTCAGGAAGGCATAGAATATCGCACTGCCAAGTAGTCTTTAACACCCCTTCTTTAACTTTTCCGGAAAATTTTAAATCTTCCTGTCCATTAGAGCCTTTGCATCAGTAAATAAGATAAAAGCTGAGCATCGCCAACCTCTTATGATAATTTACGTAATAAACATCCCGGCAACATAGATTCGGAGCGAGAAATTCGTTTGACAGTTGATGAATTAAAATTATTATTTTTATAATTGATGGTGCAATCCTTGGCCGAAATACCTTTGAATGTTGACAACTCCGCTAAGGTCATCGAGATCTTCAATCTTGCTCTGATCGCCCCCCTCTTGCACCCATCGACCGCATCATCAAAGGCCATGCCCATGCCGGGAGCCAAATCAAAATAGAAGGTCTGAAATATGTAAAAAAAGAACTCCTGCTGATACTGTGCCGATATTTCGGCCGGTATGGATCCGATAGGGACAGGCTGGACAAGAATAACACTTCTTCTGGGTTTTTGAACATTATATGCGTCAACTTGCTTGGTTTTAATGATTGAACCAGGCTTTAAACCCAAAACCGAATCTATTGATTCGGGAAAGGAAGAGAAAAATGCGAAAAAAAATTCTTGCGGCGGCCGTTTGTCTGGGTTTGGCTGGTGTCGTGACCGGGCTTAGTGGACTTGTTATGGCCGAGAAAATGACACCCTTGGAGGGAGGCACCTACATGCCGGTGGTTATTGAGAAGAGCTTCCAAGAGACCATGGAAATGGACGCCGAAGCAAAATCGAAGTATGACCAACGCCAGCAGAAGCTTTTGGAAAAACGCTATGATTTAAGTGATATGCCTTCCGACACAATGATGTCGGCCGGCCGCAAACCGGTTCAACAAGGCGTGCGGGTCAAACTTCACGGAGGTGTCACGTGGGAAGAATTGTCTGATATGACGCCGGCAGAGATCAAGGAAAAGGATCTTTTCCCAATGGGTTTCCGGCCGCTGCCACATTCGAAGCACAGCACGGGGGGGCAGGTATTCCCGCAAAACCAGATTGATGAGATGCAGAAACTTGAAAACAGAAATCTCGAGCGGTTTGATATCGAGTTTGATATCCCTGCACACTTCACGCCTGAGTTCCCGCCGCCGATCTATTTAACCTCTCGTCCCGACCTGGGGGATGTATCCCAGGGCAAGGTGCTTTCAATCAAGAACTATTACGAAATGTTTAAAGGAATTCTCACTCCGGTTCAAATGGAAGGAATGCGGCTGCTGCTCACCCCTTTCCCGCAGCAGCAGTTTAACCAGACGGAGGATCGAAAGGTCAAGGAACCGAGTTTGGGCGTGACTTGCCTTGATTGCCACGTGAACGGGCATACAAATGCGGCATTCCACTTGAATCCTGACACCCGGCCGCAGGCGGCCCGTTTTCGGCTGGATACGGTTAGTCTCAGGGGCATGTACAATCAGCAGATTCATGGGTCAAAGCGGTCTCTCCGGTCGGTGGAAGACTTTACCGAGTTTGAACAGCGAACCGCTTACTTTGATGGCGATCATGTTACTGCGGCCAAAAAAGGTGTCAATCTGCCTGATCGCGCCAGCCAGGTTGCAATGATGGCTCAAATGCAGAATATGTTCGATTTCCCGCCGGCACCTAAACTTGACCCTGCTGGACGTCTTATCGAGGATAAAGCAACCGAGAAGGAACTTCGCGGAGAAGAAATTTTCTTTGGCAAGGGACGCTGTGCGGAATGCCATCCAGCGCCTGCTTATACAAATCATGAAATGCAGGATTTACACCTGGAAAAATTTTACACCCCTGAGATGATCAATGATCATTACAGCATCCCAGACGGCCCAATAAAGTCATTCACCCTCCGGGGCATTAAGGATTCTCCGCCATATCATCACGATGGCAGGCTTTTAACCCTCGCGGATACTGTTGAATTTTTTAATCTGGCCTTGGGGCTGGATCTCACTCAGCAAGAAAAGAAAGACTTGATAGCTTTTATGCTATGTCTATAAAATCTGATGAAGCATAAGAATTCGACACAGTAAAAAGGGCAGACTCAGGTATTGAAAATAAATGGCGCTTAGGTGTTTCCTGAGTCTGCCCGAATTAATGGCGAGTCATATGCGGCAGCCATGAAACTTCAGTTATGCGGGCACTCACGCCGCTGCGGACCCCCAAACATAGTCCTGGAATCCCAATGTCGAGGCAATGTGCAATGTTGTAGCAAACCTGTCCGGTTTTTGAAATCTATAAACCCTCATAAATCAATGCTTTGTGAAAAACCAATGGCTTTTCCCGGTCCCCCAAGCGAACGGTTATGTTGCTGCTGCGCCATGCTTTAGCCATTCGGCATTACTGATTAGCGTTGTTTTGTAAATTTTGAGAGATTCACAGCCATTTATGGTCTTTAAACACTGCTGTCCAAAACAATTTAAAAATTCACGTACTAGCTCCATAAAATCAACTGTTTCAAGCGGAAAAATCAGTTTTTCCGGTCCAAGGTTTCATTTTTTAGTACAGATGCTGTCCAGGACCTCGTAGTGGCAGCGAATATTGGACAGGTTTTGGTTCCAAGGGTAAAACTTCATATGGGCTGTCGATCCATTCCCATAAATTCCTGTATGTAAAAAGGTTCAGGCGCAACAAAGTAACGAGGTTCGACAGCGACCAGCCAAATTTGGATTTGAACTGCAGAAACTTTACCATGAGAATGGCAATCAGTGCTGTCCAAATCTGGATATAAAGGGCGTTTTCGGAAGTGCCCACAAAGATTTTCACTTTCAGGTTCTGCTTGAGCGCCTTGAAAAAAAGTTCAATCTGCCATCTGTCCTTGTATATCGAAGAGATGGTAGTGGCCCCGAAATCGCGATGATTGGTCAATAATACGATTTCCCGGTTATTGATAACATCCCAGACCACAACTTTTCGCATCAGGTGGGGGCATTCTTTACGGGATTTGTAACCAGTGAAACGGATCCGTTGATCTGATAAAACATTCCTGTTTTGAGGGATTTTGAACTTTTCAACCACCTCATAATCGGCGTTGTCCTTCAACCGGGTGACAAAATAAATGCCGCTTTCGGTCCAGAACGCAAACAATTTATAATCGTTATATCCTCAGTCCATGGTAATGATCGAGCCCGGTGATAATGAAATTTGTCTGGCAACATGGATATCAGCCATCTTCCCATTGGAAATGTAGGCGTAAGAAGGCATGTACCCGTCATGGTCCAACAAGAGGTGCAATTTTACAGCGCCCTTGGTTTGCCTGAATTTTGCCCAGGGGAACATGGACAGACACAATGATATTGTGCTGCTGTCGAGGGAAAGCAGCTTGTTTTTAAACCGGAATTTATGCTTCCCGGGCGCTGCCGCTCTGCATGTATCAAGGGTCTGGTAAAACAAATCCCGGAATAACTCCCACGACCTATGGGAGTCGGCATAAGACAGAGTTGATTTGTTCGGCGCAGCTTTCATTCCCGGATGTTTCATTTTGCCCATGCAGCAGGCAATGCCGCCACAGATCTCTCTGAGGATTTTAGCCTGTGCGAGTTGACAGAAAAGCATGGATACGAAATGTTCCCATGAATTGAATTTTTTAGCGAACCGTTCAGACTTATGGCGGTATACAAGCTCATGGAAATTTTTACGGTCGATCATAGCAATCAGTTGACTAAACATGCTCGCATGTTTTATCATTGGACATCCTCCTTGGTTTTTTTGGGGTTTGTTGTTTCTTGACAATTCAACATTGCCCACAAGGAGGATTTTTTTTCAAGCCTTCAAAAATTAGGTCAAATTTTACATTCTACAAAATTCCGTTTTTGGACAAGAGTGGATCCTTGTATGTTTCAAAAAGTTCGACTTCCCGTTGCTCCGCCGCTACGATTGCGCCCTCGGACCAAATGACATCCAATTCCTCGTCAGCAAAAAGCAGTTGTCCATGGTGTACGCAAGCGTCGAGATCCGGTCGGCCACCCCTATTCTTTCATCTCTCTTTTTGAGCACGTCCAGAAATTCCTGAATGAAATCAACAGCCCTGATTTGGAAGAACTCAAAAGCCGAGCAAGCAAGAGGGAGGAAGCCTCCGTGCCGCATTCGATATCTGCAATCAGCTTTTGACTGGTTTTATCCTGCAACGGGATTATTGTCAGTACAGAAGCCTTTTTCACTGTAAGCCAGTGCGTTTGCAGATCCTGCATCGCGGTATATGCATAGCCCATTGGTTGTTTCACCGGGAATGGATGTGAAAGTGATCGGAGGGTAATCAAGTGACCATTCGGAATCTCGACTCTCTGTTTCATCCGGGTTCAGTCGCCTTGATAGGCGCCAGTCAGAAACCGGGCTCCATCGGAACGCTCATTGCCCACAATCTGGTGGAAAGTGGATTTACAGGCGATATTTTCTTTGTAAACCCCAAATACAAAGAAATCGAAGGGCGCTGCGTGTATCCGGACGTGGACAGCATGCCAAAAGCCGCGGATCTTGCCGTTATCGCCACCCCTCCGGATACGGTTCCCCGGTTGATTGAAAAATTGGGCAAACGGGGAACCCGGGCAGCCGTGGTCATATCTGCCGGATTCCGGGAAAGAGGAAACGAAAACGGTAGTCGTATCTGCGCCCGGATGCTTGATGCCGCCCGCCCGAGACTGCTTCGCATCGTCGGCCCCAATTGCCTGGGGATCATGGTGCCCGGCGATGGCCTGAATGCCAGCTTCGGCCATATCCATCCCCTAAGCGGGAAAATCGCTTTCGCAGGCCAGTCCGGTGCGGTACAGACATCCATATTGGACTGGGCCACATCGAAGGCAATCGGATTTTCCCATTTCATATCCATGGGAAACATGTCGGACGTTGATTTCGGAGATGTGCTCGATTACCTGGCCGGTGACTTTCGTGCCGGGGCGATCCTTCTGTATATTGAAAATATAACCCATGCGCGAAAGTTCATGTCTGCGGCCCGGGCGGCAGCCCGGATGAAGCCTGTAATCGTGGTCAAATCCGGGCGCCACCGGGAAAGCGCCCATGCCGCAGCCTCTCACACCGGCGCATTGGCTGGAACAGACCCGGTATACGATGCCGCCTTTCGAAGGGCCGGCGTGCTGCGAGTGACGGATATGCTGGCGCTGTTCGATGCGGTGGAAACCCTTGCCATGTCCCGTCCCTTTCATGGTGACGGGCTTGTCATTCTGACCAACGGGGGAGGGATGGGCGTGCTGGCCACGGATGTATTAATGGACAAAAAGGGGCGTCTCGCCGAACTTTCGCAAGAAACAACAAAGCGTCTGAGCAGAGTCCTGCCGCCTACATGGTCCCATGGCAATCCCGTGGATATCATCGGTGATGCCCCGTCGGGACGCTACGCGGATGCACTTCGCATACTTTTGGAAGACAAAAATATCGATGCGATTCTTATTATAAACTGCCCCACTGCGATGGTATCGGGCACAGAGGTTGCTTTGGCAGTGGTGGATACGTTGGCCAAAAGCCCTGTTCGCTCCAGCCCCCCAGGCATCTTTACCAGTTGGCTGGGGATTGATTCCGCCGGGGAGGCCCGCAAAATTTTTTCTAAAAACAAGATTCCAAGTTATGAAACGCCCGGAGAAGCCGTGCGGGGTTTCATGCAGATGGTTCGATACCGCCGTGGCCAGAACCTGCTGATGGAAACCCCGCCAAATATCCCGGAGGCCTTTGAGCCGGATACCGAAACGGCCCGTCGGATCATTCGGCAGGCGCTGTCCATGGGCGGGCAATGGCTTACCGAGATTGAAGCCAAGGCCGTTCTGGCCGCTTATAAAATCCCCGTAGTGAAAACATTTGAAGCTACAAGTCCGGAGGAGGCTGCAGCAATAAGCGATGGACTGAGCGGTTTTCTGGCCCTAAAGATCCTTTCGCCCGATATACCCCACAAATCCGATATAGGCGGCGTTGCCCTGCATTTGGTTCCGGGCAGAGGCGTTGCAGAGGCCGCACGGAACATGATGGAAAAAATCAGCAGGAAACGACCGGATGCGAAAATATACGGGTTTTCGGTACAGCCCATGGTCAACCGCCCCAATGCAAACGAACTGATTATCGGGGTTGTCAACGATATCCAGTTCGGGCCGGTGATTTTGTTCGGCCAGGGAGGCACCGCAGTGGAAATCATTCGGGATATGGAGATTGCTATACCACCGCTCAATATGCAGCTTGCCCGTGAAGCCATGAGCCGCACACGCGTTTACCGACTTCTCAAAGGCTACCGCGGAAAGCCGGCCGCAAATATGCAGAGCATCGCCATGACGTTGGTCAAGGTGTCGCAGCTGATCTGTGATATCGCTGAAATCCAGGAATTGGACATCAATCCTCTTCTTGTCGATGAAAACGGGGTTATCGCTCTAGATGCCCGCATCAGGGCAATTTCATCATCTATACCTGCCCAGCAGCGCCTTGCCATCCGGCCCTATCCCCGGGAACTTGAGGAAGAAATAACGCTGGCCGACGGCCAAAAGTTTTTTCTTCGTCCAATCCGCCCGGAAGACGAGCCTGCACTGCTCGCGCTTTTCTCGAGTCTTTCCCGCGAAGCAATTCGCCTGCGATTTCTGCATGCCATGAAAACATTGCCCCATGAGTTTGCAGCACGCCTGACCCAGATCGATTATGACCGGGAAATGGCCCTGGTGCTCTGCGACCCGGCCTTGCCGAGTGCATCTCCCCTGTACGGCACGGTTCGACTGGCAGCGGATCCGGACAACGAGCGTGCAGAATATGCTGTGCTCATTCATGGGGATTGGACCGGGAGGGGGTTGGGGACCCTGATGATGCGCCGTATTATTGATTACGCCAGGCAGCAGGGAATCGGCGAACTTTACGGGGAGGTTCTTGCTGAAAATCGTGGTATGCTGAAAATTTGCAATGCACTTGGGTTCTCCAAAAGGCACCACCGGGATGCACCTGAACTGGTACTAGTTTCCCTGCCCCTGCAAATACCCTCATAAAAGCTCCCAACGCGACTTTTCCGCCTGGAATTTCTTTCCACGAAAACAAACAAGGGGCAATACTGAATGCTTTTTATCAGCGATTCGAATGGACAGGCCAAAGTTTTGAGCTTATGTTCATAATTAAAGACGCTTCATAACACTTTCCCGAAACCGGCAAAGGAGAAAAATCATGAGCAAAAAAATTTTGATTGCCATGGATGAGTCCGCCAATGCGCGGAGATCGGTAACGTTCGCCGCCAAAATGTTTGACAAAAACGATGAGATCACCCTGTTTAGTGTATTGCCGGATCACAAAAGTATCTGTTCCTTTGACAGCCAAAGCCTGACACCTCCTCTGCAGCGACAGCAGGACGCCCTGTGCGCCCTGGAAAATGAAAAAAAAGGCCTGCTGGAAAAAGCGCTGAACGAAAGCCGCCTGGAACTGCTGGCCGCCGGATTTGCCGAAGACCGTGTGTATCAGGAAATCCAGCCCGTCAAAAAGAATGTGGCCCAGGAGATCATCAACAAGGCCGACACCGGGTTTGATGCGATCGTCATCGGCAAACGCGGCATATCCGCCACATCTGTATTTCTGTTCGGCAGTGTCTCCCATAAGGTTTTGCAAGGCGTTCATGCTGCATCGGTGATAGTGGTATCCTGAACCGGACATGATCTTTCAACTGATTGAAACAAGGAGAAAACAACATGGACAACAATATTTTGATCGCCATGGATGATTCTGATGGTGCGAGGCGGGCGCTGTCTTTGGCTGCCGAAATATTTGACAAAACGGCCCGGGTGCTGCTTTTCAGTGTTGCACCGGATTACAGCCGCCTATGCGAATACAACAGTCCCGGACTGACTCCCACCTTCCAGCGGGAGCGATCAGCTTTCTGCGCGCTGGAAAATCAGAAAAAAGCACTCCTGGAGGCCGCATTAAAAGAAGGGCGGCGGGAATTGCTGGATGCAGGTTTTGATCTCAACCGGATCGAGACCGAAGTTCATACACTTGAAAAGGGCGTTGCCCGCGATATCATAAAAACCGCCGATTCCGGATTTGACGTCGTGGTGATGGGCAAAAGGGGAATTTCAGCCTCTTCGGCATTTTTGCTTGGAAGCGTATCCCAAAAGGTTCTGGGCGGGGCAAAAAAAGCGTCCGTATTCGTTGTGAGCTAAGCTGCACCCATACCTCCCGGAAAACTGATGCTCAAGAGCACCTATCCCCTGGCTGAACAACGACCTGTGGTGGCGTATGCCGTTAAAATGCGGCGACTGCCGATTAACGGCGGAAATTTTATTTGTATCATTTTATTTTAAGCTTATGCTTATAACTATAAGAGATGCGCCCGGAAAAATCCGATAGGCGGATCAGCGTTCAACGAAAGCAAAAAAAAGGACAGCCAAAGAGATTCTTTGACAGGCCAGGCGACAACGCTTTGAAAATCCCAATGAAAGGAGGACGCCATGACAGAATTTCGCAGAAGACAAGACAGCGACAGGTGGCATTGGTGTAAAGAATGTCCTGATTATCCAGAGGAAAAAGAAGTCATTATCAGTCACACCACTCCTGAATACGGGGTATTATGTGAAGAGTGCAAGAAAAGGGAGCCGTTAAAGATGGAGGAGAAAAAGTAGAGATTTTCAGTTTGCCAGAAAAGAAATAGTGCCTGAACGAAAGCCGGCTTTTTCGTCAATATCTGTGTTCAGCTCAAATTTTAATTCTCAAAACACATTCAGTGTTCATAAGGTTAAAATTTTGTCCGGCTTGGTTCTGTACAAAAATCCTGGCGTTCGTTCGGACACTAAATTTTATCCCTGACAGTTGAGTTGTTTATTTACAGTATGTGATATAGGTGCCGTTCCTTGAGAAAAACGGCTTGGGGCGCGCGCAACATTTGAACGGAAGAATCCTGATTACAATGAACGACCTTACCTCCCAGGAGGCCATTCGCCGCATGGTACAGAGATGGTTGCCGAGTTACCCGGTGCCGGCGCACCGGCTGCATATCCATACCGATACCAGCGATTTCTACAATGTGGATTATAACGATGTGGTGATTCTCGGCCAGCGGCCGTATCTGATCCGGCACAATGCCAAAGAGGGACGATTCGGTTTGGAGGATGAGGTTAAGTTCTGGGTTAAAAGCGCCGTCGACCTTTCAAACGGTCATCGGAAGATTATCAAATTGGTATTTTACGAGCGCTTCATGTCCCATATCGGGGATATTGAATTTGAGTGCTTTCGTAGTCCGAAAAAAGAAGCCCGGATACTTGAACTGGTTGCAGGGCACAAAAATTTCATGCATGGACATGCCATCAAAGACGAAAAAGACAATATCATCCGTATACTTGATTTTATTTCCGGAAAGACACTGGCCCATCACATCGGTAGCATTGCGATGGATCATGAAACCTATTTCTATCAGCAGTTTCCGGACATTTTCAATCGCTTCATCGAGTGTGTGGAAGCGATCCGGTTTCTTCACGAACACGGAGAACGGCACGGGGACATCAGGAGAGATCATATTCTCATCGATCGCCAGACAGCCACATACCGCTGGATCGATTTTGACTTCAATTACCGGCACAGGGAAAATATCTATGGCTACGATCTGTTCGGCCTCGGCAATGTACTGGTTTACCTCGCGGGGAAAGGAGATGTGCTGATTCCGGATCTGCGGGGGAATGCCCATCCGTGGCTTGATATCATCGACGAAAGCGATCTGAATATCGTATTTCGCAACCGCGTGGTCAATCTCCGGAAACTCTATCCCTACATCCCGGAATCCTTGAACCGGATCCTGCTGCATTTTTCCAGGGGGTCCAACCGTTTCTACGATCATGCCAGACAGATTCTGTGCGATCTCGAACAAGTCCGATGGGATTCGTGAGACCGGTTTCGACCGTCCGGACAATCCATCGAAAAAGGAGGCAGGCATGAATCCAGAGGGAAAACTTTATAACAAAAATATCCTCATAGCCATTGATGAGTCTGAAAATTCCCGTCGGGCGGTGTCGTATGTCGGCTACTTCCTCGGCGGACTGCCGGGTTTCACGGCGACCATTCTTCATGTGGTCCCCGAGCCCGAAGAAGATTACTTCCCTTCATCCGCAGAAAAGGAAAAATGGCTCCTCCAGCACCAGAAGAAAATCGATGCCCTCCTTGATTCGTCCCGGCAGCACCTGATTGAACAAGGGTTTGCCCCGGAGGCTGTGAGAATGCGTTCTACCCGGCGCTACTGTCCTTCCATGGCTGAGTGTATCCTCTCCGAGCGGGATGAGACCGCCTACAGCACGCTCGTAGTAGGGAGGCAGGGCATTTCCCAAAGCGAGGAGTTCCTCTTCGGCAGTATTTCCAGCAAGATCGTTCAGCATGCACGAAACTGCACTGTCTGGGTTGTGGAATAAGAAAGGAAGTATCCCGGAATCACCTTGTCAGGAATCGTTCACAGTGGATTAGTACTGTGTCCTGTGCCGGTTTAATCGCACCCATCGGACATCTTTCCGTACATAACCGGCCGCCATCGCAGGGTTTCAAAATCTAATACAGACAAAAAAGCCGAACCGCCAATAATATATGGCAGTCCGGGTATCTTTGAGTCCAATCAGGGAAAAACCGTTACAGAAAAGACCCGTGAGTTTCCGTCCCAATTTCACAATTGGTTCGGCTTTATCATCATACTAATATTCATCCGAAAAATGCGGTTGTCAAATATCCTTGGCTATTTTTTTAAAATTTTCCGTTTTGGCAAATTGCACCATACGGCTATGCCCATCCTGTAATGTAAATTTCTGAAAAAAGATATTTTCATATAACCTGACCGGGTTTGTTCAACTACCGAATAAGATCATGATTCGCTTTGCTCACACCATCTATCTTCGTTCGTTGGGCGCCGATTTCTATTAAGGCATCACGAAATAGAAGCGCTTTGTCTGTGTGGAATCGGAAATCAATCACACCCTCCCACCCTTCTCGAAAGTTTGATGACTCAAACGAAAGGCACAACTTTTGTTCTTCAGGGATATCAACAGACAGGTTCGCTATCTTGGGGTCTTCAACAGAGATATTGATCTGACGCTTCCCGTATGTGTAGCAGATCACTCGCACCTTTGTTACCGCAAGGAAACCAGAAAATCCCTCTGTGCGGTGACGATATCGCTTATCCGGCCCGTTAACATGCTTTGTTACGAACCAGCCTCCAATTCCTTCATCCAAAACAACAACTCCTTCTTGCTCAAGCACTGGGCGCAGTTTTTTGGGAACAGAACCAAACCCGAATAGCCGATATAGGATCGTCTTCTTCAATATGTTGCCCTTTTACGCCCAACGCCAGCCATCAGCCGCACGAGGTACGAGCGTCGGCTGCATGGCCTCGCTCGCCTTTTACTCCGTCCTTTTCGCGATATATACTCCATAGCTGATATGAGCCTTGTAGATCTCGTAGAGGTCAATTTCCTGTTGCTCCGCGGCCACGATTGCGCGTGCTTCTTCACTGTGTCCATTCCGTTTCAGGAAGTCTTCGAATCTCGCCTGCATGGGTCGGTAATACTGGCCCAGCCAACATTGTTCCGGCAACGCGAAGTACCCGACGGGCGAATAGCCGTGCTTTTCGAGAATCCTGATCTTGGCCGAAGCTACATCGATTTCGGAATACTCGCTATCCCAGTGTTTCTGGAGTTCCGCTGGTCGAGAGTCCGTGAGCCATGTGATCTCGGTAGCAACCAACAGACCACCCGCTTTCAGGAAGCGTCGCCACTCAGCTACACCCTTTTCAAATCCGATGTTGTAGATGGCACCCTCGGACCAGATGATGTCCAATTCCTCGTTGGCGAATGGTAGGTTATCCATGGAGCATGCAAGCGTCGAGATCCTGTCTGCAACCCCCGCGCTTTCGGCTCTTTCATTCAGCACGTCCAGGAAGTCCTGAAGGAGGTCCACCGCCGTGATTTGGGCATTCAAGAGCCGAGCAAGCAGGAGGGCGGACGCCCCCGTGCCGCACCCGATATCCGCAACCTTAAGCGGTGCAGCCCGGTCGATCATGGCCAGATTGAGCGCCTGTTCCGTCTCGGCATCCCTGCCCGGTCCCTGCCGATAGCCTTGCTTGTGTAGGTCGATCAAGAGCTTATAATCATCATCCATAGCGATGATCTTTCTTTGTGAAGCGAACTAAAGTTTATCTGGTTTCCAGATAACATCACAACATTGATTTTTCGTCCAGATAATATCGAGCAAAAATAGGATATAATCTTTTAAATACATGGTGTTATATTGAAAACGCCTTTCTTCAGGCATATTATCTGGTTTCTGGATAATACGGCAAGGGCCTTTCTCTTTGGTATGATAGTGAATGGCTCAGATGAACACTAGAAGCCATCTCAAAAAAACCGAAACAAAATTAAAGCGCATGCAAGTTGAACCATAGCAAGGAAATTCTCTGCATGGTATTCGTAGCGGACAAC